>NZ_JAVDDX010000005.1 GCF_030848575.1 Haloarcula sp. H-GB4
ATCGAACCGAAGGCTGGCTTCCCGATTGCGGCAGGGAACGTCACTGTCGCAACGGGACAGTCTCGGGTCGAGCGATCACTCTCTGGCGATGATGAGATTACGGTCACCGTCGACCAAGGCGAAGTCTCCTCGGCGATAGTCACCTATCGTCCGACCCAAATCTGGTGGGAGCAAGGGCGTGCTGTCCCGGTTCGGGACACGCAAGAACGCGTTGCGTATGAGGTGGATCTTCCGGACCTATCGGAGTTCATCGACCTCGCTGTAGTGACGCTCCTGACGCTGTTGCCGGCTGTGCTGGTACTGTACGGCTACGACGTCTGGACAAGAGGCAAATTCATCGGTTGGTATAATCCATGACAAAGCAAGATATACCACGAAATAGCAGTATCGACCGCAGAACCGTGCTTGGACTCCTCAGCGGGGGTCTTGCCACGCTTGCAGGATGCAGTGGCGGGCTGTTTGATGACAGTGGCGGAGACGGCGGAAGCGCCAGCCCGCCAGAAGAGCAGTCCGACTACATCGAAGAAACATCGATTGAGATTGTCGAGAACGGCCGCCAATTGGCTCTGGAAGTGGCTGTGACCGATGAGATCGAGCCGTCATCGGTCAGCCTCATCACAGAGTCCGGGCGGGAGTTCTCCAGCGACTATTTCAGTTCTGGTGAAACCCGGATACGCCTCTCACTAACAGAAGGAGAGGACTCGAATGAACCGCTGCCTCGGGGCCAGCACACACTCTATCTCCGTGGTGACGGCGTCGAAACTAAACTCCCACTCGAACTGGGCACCACGTTTGAGTTTGAAGAAACTGTTCCTGGGACTGAGCACAAAAATATCCGCGACGATAGCTTAGGGGTGGTTGTCCGGAATGTGGGCCAGCGAACCGGCGCAGCAACGCGGACAATCCTCAATGGAGAAAACAAAGACAGCGATCCGTTTGAACCAATAGAACCTGGTGAGACGGGAATTGTCGAATTTACTTTTCTCCTCGCCAACGGCTCACACTGCGTAAAAGTTGAAGAAACGACGGTAAGGGAGGAGGAATTGACTGTTGGATTCCTCTGGAGTGACCCGGTTATCGTCACCCAACCTATCAAGTATACCGACAGGTTTGACAGCACCGGTAACGGGTGCAAACGAACCCTAGCTGGTGAGCCAGAAAGGGTCACCACAACCCCGAGAAAGACGGAGACGGAGACGTAGCAATGCAGTCGGAAATTGGTGAAGAAATCGTTAAGGAAATCGTTGAGAGGGCGATTAGAGAACTCGCGTCGGCAATTACAGCTGGCATCAGTGGTTTCCTTGCTCAAATTAAAACGCAGATAATCGATTATCTTGACGGGTTTTTCGAGAGCATTATCGACCCAATGGTGCGGACGCCTGCTCCAGAAGGGCCGAATTCAGCGGCCCCCGTCGACATTGCATTTGAGTCTGCGAGCAATGCCCCGTGGGACGCGTTAATCTCAGGCATCTACTTCGATGCAATCGTTGGGCTAGCACTCGGTATCCAGTTTTCTGTTCTAGCGATGATTGGGCTCAGGTACGGGTCGATGAACCCTGTTATCCGGAAGAAGCTCCTACGTCGCCTCGGAGTGGCATTTCTTTCGCTGTTCTTCTGGCTCCCAGTGGCCTCACTGGGGACGCAATTCTTCGACGCTATCGGAAAAGCAATCTACCGCTCCGGTCAGTCGAAGACTGAGGCAGCCGCACTAATCGGCTCAGTCCAGACAATTGCGGATCTCAGTCTGGGGATATTCATTGTTCTGATGATCGTCGGACTGTACGTCTACCTGAAGGCGGCGTTCATCTTCATCACCAGGTGGCTGCTGGTCTTCCTGATGACCCTCTCGATGCCGCTGGTCGCGACATTCTGGGCAGTGGAAGTCTGGCCGCTGAACCGCTTCTCGGGACTGGCGAAGCAGGTCGCCGGCGCGTATCCCGGCGTCCTCGCTGCGGGCATTCCACCTGCAATCCTGATCCGGATGAGCTTCGAGGCGACAAACTGGGGACTGGCCTCTGACCTGTCGCTGTTCATTAGCCTCGTGACGCTGTACCTGGCGGCAAAATCACAGAAGGTCCTCATCCAGCGCAGTAGCCGCGTTGCGATTCAACTCAGCGAGCAGGCCCTTGCCGGTGGCAAAAAGCCACTCAAGGTGGGTGCGGCGGCCACTGGTGCAGCGGCGACGGCTGGCGCTGGAGCGGTCGGTGGACCCGGCACAGCGATGGCGACCGGGGGCACGATTCGAGCGGCTTCAGGTGCCGCAAAAGGACGCGTTGGAAGCGCTGCCACGGGTGCCCAAATGGTCCACCGTCAGATGGCGGCCAACCCAGCCGGCATGAAGAGCGGTTCCAGTAGCAGTGGCTCCGGGAGCGGTGGTAGCGGTGGAAGCGGAACCAACGGCTCCGGTGGTGGCGGAAGCAGTGGCGGCGCAGGCGGTTCCGCCCCGCCCTCTGGTGGCAGTGGTAGCAGCGGGTCCGGTGGTTCAGGCGGTTCAGGTGGCTCCACTTCCCCCGTCAGTGGGGGCGGCGGGTCCAATGGCGCGTCTGCCGGAAGTGCCCTTGACAGCCGGTTCACCAACTCCAGTAACGGGAGTGCTCCATCTGGAGACTCCGATAGCGATGCTGACCCGATAGAGGAACGCCAGACAGAGGTTGAGCGGCAAACAGAACTGGAGCCTCAGACCAAGATCGAGCGCCAGACACAGGTCAACTCCGGTGACACCAGAGTCTACGAGTCTGGCTCGGACCCGCCGTTCTCCGACGAGGACAGTGCTGCAACCGGGACCGACACCGACAGTGGGTCCGATGGCTCTGAGTCGTATGACTCGCTGCAGGACGTGTTTGCGACTGATGACGATGTATTAGGGCCGGATGTGTACCGCGACGGCCTGCCCCACCGGGAGGATGACGACTAATGGCTGACTCACAAGACGAATACAACACGAACATCATTCACGAATCTCTCGGAGATACAACCAACTTCTGGGGGGACTACACGCTGGGGGAACTCATTCTGTTCCTCATCCCACCGTTTGGCTTCCTCGTTGCGATGGGGATGCCATTCGTGCCAGCAGCGCTGTTCTTCCCAACGTTGGCTCTTACAGCGGTCATCGAGGTCTTCCTCTACATCCTGCATAAAGTCCGCCCGGACCACTACCGACTGACTGAGTGGTTACGAGTCAAACTGTTCTGGCTCGTCAAAAAGCGTCAGTACACTCACGGGCAGGGCAATCAGGACACTCGTCAGGTCACACGCCTTGAGCGGATCATGCCCCACGGCGTTGAACGCGTCGACGGAGCATACCTCGGAGCAGTCGAGGTCGAACCCGCCAATATGGCCCTGCAGGATGATGAGAAGTGGCGCAAAGCCGTCAAGTCACTCACACGCCTGTCAGAGTCGCTGACTGGGCGAGCGAAACTCCACGTCACGACGGCAGAGGTCGACAACGAATCCCATATCCAGGCACACATCGACCGGCTCGAAGATCCTGACGCGAAGAGCCACTCGATCTTCCGTGGGGTATTAACCGAGTTCGTCAACCGCTACACCGACGATAACGGTAGTGTCGAGACTGAGACCGAGATCCAGCGCAAGTACTACATCATCGTCTGGGTGACCGACGATGATATCCACGACCTCCAGATGGAAGGTGACTCTGTCACGGATTATCTGGCTGGGATTCCGGTTATTGGCCGACTGTTCGGCCGGTTCGACAGTGACACACTCACCGATGCCGAGCGAGAGGAATTCAAGGCCAAGAAACTGCACGACCGGCTCCAGACTGTCGACAGGGCGGTCAACAACATGTTCCGGTGCCGCAGTCGGTCGGTCAGCCCGCACGAGCTGGCACATCTGACTGAGGACTACTGGGCCTGTGAAACCCGGTCGGAACGTGAGTACGAAGAGGCGGCCTCGGTCTCCACGGTGACGTACTCCGCACGGGAACTCATCAAGCACGGCGAGGGTGCTGCAGCCCACGACGCTGCGGAGGGCATGGACACTGACGACGTTGGCGGGACCGACTACGAGGTCGACGAGACAGACTTCGTCTCCCAACTGCACCGGCCCGGTGAAAACCACCGGTCGCTGGTCGCACCGACAGATATCGAATGGGAAGCCGAGCATGCTCTGATCGATCAAGAGACCTACACCCGCTGCTTCTGGATTGAGACCTACCCAGAGCATCCGACCAGTGGTATGCTGGAGCAACTGCTACTCGATACGGACCTTGCCGTCGATGTCTCAATCTACATTGACCCTTACGACTCGGATGCAGCGGTCTCAGTGATGAAAGAGTGGATCTCGTCGCTGAAGATGCTGCAAAACGACAAGGGGGAGCTGGAAGCGGAAGACATCGAGCAGGAGGTCAATCAGGCGAAGTACATCCGGCAGATGGTCCGGCGCAACCACACGTCGCTGTTCCGTGTCGGCGCGTTCATCCGGTTGACTGCCGAGACCGAAGAGGAACTCCGAAAGCAAACGAACCGGCTCGAAACGCTGCTGCGAGATTCACCATCGAATTGCGGGGTCAAGCGAACGACCCGCCGGCAGGAAGCAGGACTGGTGACAGTCTCGCCGATCGGGGCGAACGAACTCGGGCAGAACCGGCTCTCGTCGATGACCGGGGAAGCGCTCGGGTCGCTGTTCCCGTTCTCGTCGAACTACCTGCGGATGGACGACGGCATCGAGTACGGACTGCACGGGCACAACGACTCCTCGCTGCTGATCGACCCGTGGGAACTGGAAACCGGCCACTCAGAGCTGGTGACCGGAATGCCCGGCGGCGGCAAAACCCACGGTACGCAGGCTCGGGCGATGCGGATGCTGAAAAAGCGGTCGGACGTCAAGCAGATCTACGTCGACCCGGTCGGGGATATGCACGGCAGTGCGAAGATGCTGGATGCAAAGACGATCACAATCAGCGGCGAGACGCCGCTGAACCCGTGCGAGATGCATCCGACGCCGGACCATGTGCTCGAACAGTCTCCGGATATGCAGCCCGTCTCCGCCAAGAAAGACGAAGTGTACGGGGTCATCGAAAACTTCCTGCAATCGCGGGATGTCGATCTGGAGATGCACAGCGGCCTGATCACGTTCCTGATCGACAAGATATTCTCGGAGTCCGATATTGACCCGGCTGACCCGTCGACGCACACGCCAGAGAACTCGCCGGACCTGAGTGACTTCTTGGAGGTCGTTGACCGCCTCCAGGAAGACCCGGGAATGTTCCCGGGAGCGACAACGGAGTCCTCTCAGGAGAAAATCCAGCAGTACGCAAACGAACTCTCGATTGCGCTGCATCCGTTCCGTCCGGGGAGTACGTTCGGCAATCTCTCGAAAGAGTCTGACTTGCGGCTGATTGATGACAGTAGCAAGGCTGTCTATCTGGATCTCCAGCAGGTCGAAGGCTCGGGGAGCGGCCTCGGCAAGCAGTCGTTCATCATGCAGTTGCTGTTGTCGACGCTGTACCAGCAGGCGAAAAACATGGAACAGAAGGTAGAAATCATCATCGACGAGGCCCACTATCTGTTCAACGACGACGCGAACTTGGAGTCGCTGAACCAGATTGCCCGCCACCAGCGCCACGCCGGGCTGCGGCTGGTGATGCTGTCTCAGACTCTCTCGGAGTTCGAGGACAAGGGCGCAGCCGAGGAAATCGCGGGGATGTGCCCGATCAAGGTGCATCACCGCGAGCCAGAACTGGGCGACGAGACAGCGAAAAGCGCTGGACTGACGAGCGAACAGCAGTCCTACATCCAGCACGCGGAAGCCGGGAAAGAATCACTGGGCGACGGTCAAGGCTACTCACAAGCGCTAGTCCGCGTCGACGAACACGGCGACTATCCGTTGACGATCAAGATGTCGTGGGAAGAGAAGCAGATTATCGACCTCGACGCTGATGCGGAAGATGCGCTGGACGTTGTTGCTCACGAGGTTGATCCCCACGTTGCTGACTTCGAAGAGTTCGTCCATTCCAAAGCAGTCGAGCAAGAGCTAACGAATCACGGATTATCGCCTGAGAAGGCTGAACACGTCCTCAATGATCTTAGCGAAGACGAGTTGGTGGACGTGGTGTCTGTAGCACTCGACCAGGCAGAGCCGGATGCAGTTATTGCCGATGGTGGTATCGAGTCGCAAGAGAGCTCGGAGTTTGACAGTACGGAGTGATTCATATGAGTGATGTCATCTCGCTACGGCTGAGTGAAGAAGAGAGAGATCAGATAGTACGGCAGGCTCGGAAGGTAGATGAAGAGCCATCGGAATATGTTCTGAACGCTGTTGAACAGCGAATTGACCGTGAGTTGAAAGAGCAACGAGCCAATGAGTTGAATCTTGAGTCGGAACTTGGTGATCTAGCAGATATTGTCGCGGCAGAGGTTGACGGGGCAACAGACATCGACACGGATCAGGAACTGTTCTACTCGGTAGCGCTGTGGGACTTAATTTCATCTGAGTTCCCAGCAGACAAGCGCGCTGCTGCGATGGAAGGTGCGTCAAAGAAAGTCCAAGAAGAGGTTGCAAACATCCGAAACAAGGAGGGTCAGGAATGACTGAGAGAGATACCCTACTCCAGATTTATACGACCGAAGCGTACAAAGAGTGGTTTGACCAGTTGGCTGACGAAGCGGGCACGTCCACCTCGAAATACGGACACGAGGTAATTGAAGAACACATCGACCGAGAAACTGGGGAGGACCAGTATCGCCGGTACAACACTGACACGAGCATAGAGCTACTGCTAGAAGAGGCACAGCGCGAGGTGAAAGAGCTGTTAGCGGAGTTTGAGTCTGGAACGATGGAGGAGGTGAAGACCATTCAGGAGGTCAGAACAGCATACACCATCGCGATCTGGAAACTGCTCCAAGATGACTACTCAGCTGAAAGGCGACGGCTAGCGCTGAAATTTGCTGGTGAGCATGTTGGACAAGATCCGTGCCTCGAATCAAGAGAGGAAGGCAACTCTGAGTCAGCTTCCCCGTCTGCTGTTGAATCGGCAGGTGAGAGCGCATGATGCTGAAAACAGACTATCAAGAAGGTGGTGCAGGGAACCTCGTCGATTACATTCAGCGTGATCGTGAACAGGACGCCGGAGCAACAGTTGACCTACGGAATCCCGCTGGCCGAGAACTGTCCGATCCAGAGGTGAATCGGTTTGTCGACAAGAGCCGAGAGTTCGGATTCCAGCGGCACATGATCGTCTCTCCTGACCCCACGGGACAATATTCGCCAGAAGAAGTCCGTGCCAACACCCGGGAATTCATGAACAGTGAGTTCGCCCAGCAGCCGACGACTGACTACGTGTATGGGGTCCACCGGGACACAGAGTTCCCACACGCACACATCGCGGCGACTGGCGAGCGCGCAGAGTTGGAGATGGACCGGGAAGACATCCGACAGCTACGCGAACAAGCAGCCACCGCATACGAAGAGCCCGCTCGAACGCGAGACCCAACGGCCGCTGCTCGTGACTCACCAGACAGTCCCGTCCGAGTCGTAGATCAAGAGGCCCGGGAGCAATACCACGAAGCGGAATTGTCGCTGAACCCCGAAGCTGAAAAAGCGCTCAAGCGGGCGACTGAGAAGAGTCAGCAGAAAGACGCCGGACAGCCCACGGCTGAGAAAGCGACTGGTGAGCGCCAAACTGAGCCACTCTCAGAACGTGCTGCGGAGAGGGCCGAAGAACAACCGGAACCTGAACGCGAACCCGAAGTTGATCTTGAACGCGAGCAGGAACCCGAGCGCGAAGTTGGGTGGTGGCAGTGAGTTCGAGTTCCTCTGCGCCACTAGGACAACGCTCTGGGGAGGTTCCGAATAGTCTCAAGTACGACAACGTCGTTGGGTTCGTCTGGGCCGGGTTCATGCTGCTGTTCCCGCCGATGATTGTCGATAGCGACAAGATCCTCCCGAAGCGGTTCTGGGCGTGGCGCTACATCTACCTCGGGTTCGGACTGATTAGCGCGGCATTCTTCTATGACGTGCTGGTCCAGACACCCAGCGTCGCACTGCTGTTCCCGTTCGCACACGTTCTGGCTGCTATCTCGGTCGGGACACTGTTCGCTGACTTCACCGTGCCCGGATTGTCGCTGCCGATGGTCTCGTACTCGACGACGGTGATTCTGTATGCTATTTCAGTCGGCATCGTGTTCTCCGGAGAACTGCTCCGCCGGACCTCGCCGGAAATGCTCGCGATGAACCGGTGGGACCACGACGACGGGGAGTCTGTCGTTCCACTGGAAGAGGTCTCTCACGAACACAACGAGGCTGAGATGCCGTTCACGCTCGATCAGGATGTCTCTACAGCCGTTGTGGGCGAGACTGGTTCGGGGAAGACGTCGATGATGAAGCTGCTGGCTTACCAGTTCCCGTACTACAGCGACACGGCGGTCATCGCCCACGATACCGGCGAGGACTTCCAAGAGTTCTACGCGGAATTAGGCTTTGAGGTTCAGCGCATCCGCCACGAAGATAGCGATGTGGTCTGGAATCTGTTCAAGGATGCTGATTCGGAGTCAGACTTCCGTGAGGTCGCCGGCGCGATCTTCGGTGAGGCCGACGGCCATGACCCGTTCCACCGACCCGCCAAACAGACCTTCGCAGAGATGCTGATGTATCTCCATCTCAGTGCGAAAAAGAACAATCGCCGCCATGCGCTCTGCCATGCCGATATCGTCTCCTTGCTCAACGAGGGCCACATTGCCCTCAAGAAAGCCCTCGACGAGTTTGACCGGCTGGACTCGGGTCACATTGACCCTGACAAGGGGAAAGGCGCACAGAATGTCTACCAGACGATCAAGGAGAATGTCGACCCTGTCTTCACTGGCGACTTCGGGGAGTACGGGGAGTTCTCGCTGCAAGAGTACATCGAGAACCCGGAGGGGCGGGTCCTCATCATCGACTCGAACCCAACGGAACTGGAAACGCTCGGGCCGATGTACCAACTGCTCGTAGACTGGTCGATCCGCTATGCGATGAATTCTTCAAACCCGACGGTCCACATCCTCGACGAGATTGACGCGCTGCCGTCGCTCACGCAGGTAACGAACCTCACGGCCCGGGGACGGAAGCATAAGGCTCGCGCACTGGTCGGCGTCCAAACCATCGGCCAGCTCAAGGACACGTACAGTACTATCTCTGGGATTGTGGGCAACTGCCCACAGGGAGTCTATTTCGGCCCGGGTGACACGGAGTCGACGGACTTTATCCTCGACGAACTTGGCGAGAGTCGTCAGTACGACCGTTCTGAGATGGTGTCGATGAGCCACCAGGGGCGCGGCGAGAACCCACGAACGCAGGCTCGGGACACGTACAAAGAGAAGGATAAGACGCCGATCACCTCTGGTCTGCTCCGAGACTTCCAGCCCGGTGAGTGCGTTGCCGTCTCTCGAACGACATGGGTCCACGGCCAGTCGTATGAACTGGAGGACGTTCGCGATAGTCTTCCGGAACAGGGTGCGGAGTCACCGGGCAGTTCGGAACCGGAACCTTCCGAGGATGACACCGAACTGGAAGAACATGACAGTTGGCTCTCGCTCGCTCAGTCGCAACTCGGGGAATTGGTTCGTGAGTCAGACGATGAGATTGAAGACGACGACTCGACGAACAGTGAGCCGGATCGTGACCATGACGTCGAGCCGACTGTCGACGCGACAGATGGGTTGGGCGACGACGATTCGAGCGACCCACTCGACCAGACAACAGCAAACACTGCTGTCACGTCTCCGGATGCAGACCACTCAAACCTATCAGATTCAGAAGACAAATCTACTGGTGTCGATCAAGGCCCAGACTCGGACGACAACACTGGGGGACTCTTCTCTGAGTCGGAGCCAAATCCCAGCATAGGCGGAACGGAATCTGCCGAGCAGGAAGGCGGTGAATCACCAACTGAATCAGACGCAGAGGGAGACTCAGATGAGACTGAAGATCGGGACGAAACCGAATCGAGAGAGCAGGGGCGAGACGTATCTGAGTTTATGTAACCGATCACTGCTATTGGCTCTTCTCTTTTGATAATAAAGCTAACACTTAGCTACCATTCTACGATCAGAATATCTGCCCTCTTCCTCATAATCAAATTTGTTCTGGGCGACTCTCCGCTCAAATATCAAAATTTGGTAAATTCCTTTATTTCTATCACTATCACCTCGAAATCGCAAGATGGCGTCGGTTTTGCCCGGTTTGAATCACCGGCACTGAATTATCACCCTCCGACTGAACTAGTACCAAATCGCAAGACGGCGGCGGGGTAATTCACCGATATACCCGGATTGTTTACACTCTTTATCTTGTCCGCAGGGATTCAGTCGTGAGGCGGATGAGTTTGACGAGAATACATAAGAAATAGAACATAGATATCGGTGGCGCATCGCGGAACTCGGATGGGGTGAGAGCTGCCCGCACAGTCCTCGCAAGCACCTATTGGAATACAGATATATCTCGGCACACCTGGCAGTGTCTGAGTGGAACTGCACACGACGGGCCAACCCACACGAGAGTCATGCGATTCCGGTGCCCCAAGCACGCCATCGGTTCACCGACGTCCAGCGCCACGCCGATCACGGACCCATCCGAACTGAGCCAGAGTTGGCAGACCCACGTTCGAGTCGCGCTCACTTCGAGCCTTCATGGCGCACAACTCGCCACTCACTGACTGAGGTCCACACCACCTTGTCCGGAGCTTTGTATCTGAATCCTAATAGGTTAACCTCGCATTGGTTTCGTCGCAGATATTCATCGTAATTCGGGAGTTCGTTTGTGATGCCATTCCGGTTCTGGTAGTCTTGGTTGGCGTATTTATTGAGACCAATGGACTTGGCGACTCCGCTCTTGAAGCCGCCTGCGCCGCCGATGGCTGCAGCGGCGGCGATGGCGGGGAGGCCACCACTAGCCGTCCCAAGCATGAGACCTGTACCACCACTCGTTGAGGTGGCTAATGGGTCCTGAACCGTGGTATTGGTCGCTGATGAACGGACACGAAACGGTCGCTGACACCGGTTTGGAATGGTTGCCGTCGTATTTGGTGCTCTATGTTGCACCGATACCATCGCCGACGATGTTGAGTTTCCCGATACCTTCGACGCGATACTCTGCCGGTGGGTCTTCGCCCATGTTGAGGTAGATATCCCGAATTTGGGCCATCAGGTGTGACATAATCACATCAGCGAATTCTTCTTCATACTCGAACCCGTCAGCGAATTCCAGTTCCGGCATCGCAAAGATGAGCTCCTTGTTGGGGTACGACGGATTCGAGCCGATGCGGTGCTCACTACCATCGGTGAGTTTGTAGTCGATAACCACGTCTGACACGTCGAGTACTTCGCTATCATCGAAGTGGACGGCTAAGTTGACGATAATCGACTCTTGGTTGACGGGACTATCGTCGATGTACTGCATCGGGTTTCTGAGCGCTTCGTAGTACTCCCGGAAATCTTCTAAGAATTGTTCCATGGGGTAGTTGCTGAATGCCTCGATACCAGCCTTGATGTGTTCTGGCCGCCACATCGGGCTCAGGATATCCGCCTCCGGGAACTCCTGTTGGGCCGCGAACCGTGCCCGAGCTTCGACCTGAGTCATTATTCGCTGCTCTTCATCGGTTCGTTCTTCTTTTTTATGTGGGTAATCTTCATTCTCATGACCTCGGACTGTACCATCCCACATTACAACTATCCAATGCCGTGAACCGTTTTCATCATATACCTCTACTCCAATTCCCTGTTCTGAGTCAGAACCAGTTATTTTTGTTTTCATGAATTATCGAAGCTCATCAGTATCTGTTGTGCTACCGAAACCACTGGCACTCTCAGCAGCCCCTTGCGCTTCTTCGGCAGCCACTCTGGATTGAGCCATGCTTTGCTTGAAGTCTGAGTAGGCGCCAACGGTCAGGTCTGAGACAGCAGAGGCCGTGTTGGAAATGCCGTCCCGAAGGCCTTGCTTGTTCATTTGTTTTCCAGCGAAGGTGATTGTTCCGGCGAGGGCGACAGTCCCGGCGGCAACGGCGAGACCGCCAGAGAGTCCGACTGCGGTGGCAGCGGCTCCGGCCACTGCGCCCCCGGCTGGCCCCATCATCTCCCCGAGGAGTTTGCGGCCCGACTGCATTGAATCCTGTTCGTAGTCTCCCACGCCGACCGCATCGTGATTTGAGTTCATTAATCACTGGTGTCTCAAACGGAGCCGTTGGTTCACTATTACTCCATATGCCTGTCATCCCAGACGTTGGTCACCGCCCCTCCAAGCATGACGAGAACCGCCCATTGAAGCGTCCAGATAAGCCCGATTACAGTGCCAGCGATGATCAATAAGAGCGAGACAATCATGTCGGGCACCTCGGGCCTGTCAGTCAAGTGCCGAACGTACATTCCAGTCCCAATAAACTGTGCCACTGCAAGCAGCCCGAATAGCCCCCAACTGTATTCGACCATTAATTCAATACAGCATTTATTTTGGAATATAATTTCTGATATTATCCTGCTAAAAACTCTGATTGCGTCTGTCTCTTTGCATCAGTGCCAACGAGTCGGCCAGTCAGTGTTGGACTCTTCGCTTGTTCAGGTCTTGTATCAGCCATCCGGCCGGGAGACAAGGCCATCGTGAAGGGTCGCCGTTTTGCCGATGCCTTCGACCTGGTATTCGGTGGGTGGTTCTTCGCCCATGTTGAGGTAGATGTCCCGAATCTGGCACATGAGATTGCTGACGACGAGTGCTTGGAATGACTCGGGGAACTCGAAATCATCACGTTCGAACGTTAGTGCTGGGAGCGTGACGACATGCGAGTCAGCGTGTGCAGGTTCATCAACATCTCGATTCGTTACCTGCGTTTCCCCATTCTTGTCCGTGTATTGAATGGTTGTTGCTGAGGAGCCGATAAACTCATTATCATCTGAAATGTGGATGAGTTTTCGAACCCGGTCAACGGATTGGACATCGTCGTTGATGCGCTCGCCCGTGTGGTCCCGAACGGCATCGTAATACTCGCGAAAGTGTTCAGCAAATGTCTCCGTGGGCAGGGTACGCATAACTTCCATCGCTCGCTCTATCTCGCCCGGGAGCCAGGCCGGGTCTTCAATAATGTCTTCGTCTTCGAAGTGAGCGTGTGCCGCGTATTCAGCGCGTATGCGGACCTGCTGCATGATCCGCTCTTGTTCGTCCGTGCGCTCTGAAGCCTCAAGAGGGTATGTCTCTTGTGCGTGATTGAGTACTGTCCCATCCCAATTTATTCTGATTATGTGTCTGTCGCCGTTATTATCGTATACTTCTACACTGCAATCTTCCTCGTCATGGCCGCGTATTTCAGTTTTCATAATCTTTCACATTTTCACTGTCGAAGCCACTACCAGCTTCAGCATCGCCAGTCGCTCTCTGAGTGTCTTTCTGGCCCGGTGAGAAGCCAACCCAATCGCGGACACTGTCAGCGACATTGCTGGCGTCTTTCGGAACTTCGTTTTTGATACCATCCAAGCTCTGGTAGTCTCTGTCGAGCTTATCGAGACCAATGGACTTGGCGACTCCGGTCCCGAAGCCGCCTGCGCCGCCGATAGCCGCAGCGGCGGCAATGGCGGGGAGGCCACCACTAGCCGTCCCAAGCATGAGACCTGCACCAGCAATCCCGCCTTTTGCGATTGACTTGAACGCACCTTTCTTGCCGCCGGCTTTGAGGTGGTCGCTGAAGTCTTTGTCGCCAATTTCGCCGATGCCTTCGCTCAGCGCATCGATGTTGTCATTCTCGAAGGCCTGTTCGATAATTTCTTGTTGGACCTCCTCTGATTTCTGGCGGAACTCGTAGCTGCTCATCCCGTCGAGGTCATGTTTCTGGGCAGGGTCCTCATCCGTCCCGTGGCCCGGTTTATCTCTGATGTCCCGCACGGACTCCATCTGGTATGAGGAGTCGCTGACCGACGGCTCTGATGGCTGTGAGTCAGCACTGCCACCATCCGGAGCCACTGCTGAGGTGGCTGACAGCTCCTGGGCCGTGGTATCGGTCGCTGCTGAACCCGGCTGGCCGTCATCAGATCTCCCACCCGTTGGGTCGGTCGAGGGGACAACGCCTCCAGACGACGGCCCGGAGCCGCCACCCCCACTGCCACCGATGCCGACCGCGCCAGCAACTGTGTTTTTGCCCTTCGACAGGCCCTTCGAGGCACTCCCCATAGCCATCTGGGCAGCGCCACCCAGCGAACCAGCGAACATCGACAGGGTGTACATTATGGTCAGGCCAGCCATCGCAGCAATTGTCATGGCTGGCATTGCCATCTGAATCAATGGGTTCGGACCGCTGGCGAAGACCGCTGTGGTGGTCCCACCTGTTGCTCCGCCGCTGAAGGTTGAGAGTGTTCTGGAGGTGAATTTTGTGCCAACGGCGAAGATACCCGCGATGAGTATCCCACCCGGAATCAACATCCCGGTTGCTTTGAACAGTTTCTCGGCCAGTTCTTTCCCGTACTTGAGCGGCCCAACGTCAGCCACCCAGAAGAGTATCAACAGCGGGAACAGCCCGTATGTGAGACACACCACCACCTGTCTGGCGACCAGGACGACGAACAACAGGACCTGTGAGAGCACCACGACGAGCAAAATCGCGATTCCGTACAGCAACAGCACAAACGACCCTGCGGAGGTCTGTGCAACAGGATTGCTCGGCAAGTTAGCGTTCAGACTGACGCCTTTGAGGAACAGGTCGATACTCTCATTCGAGATCGCAAACGCCCACGCGAAGGCGCCACGACTAAACAGCGTGCCAGACCCGGGTGGGTTGACGATGAACAGCGACAGTGTCGCCGCCAACGCTCGTGACATAAACCGATACGGGTCCATCTTCTCGTTGTCAGGGAACAACTGGAACAGTCCCAGATATGCCAGTCCGAAGACTCCCAACAACGAGAAGTAAATCACCATCGAGAGATCCCACATGCTCTGGAACTCGTCAAGCAACGACGGCTCCAGTTGTAGCATCTCGGAAAGGACGCTCGAAAACAGGATCTCGATCAGCTCGAACACTGCTTTGAACAGTTGTTCATTAATCCACGTGATGAGACTCTCAAGCCCGATGTCAACGACCAGAAGCGGAGCTACGAGTGACACAGCCAGCCGCTGACCGTGCGTTGACTCGTCCTCCAGACGCCCTGGCCCCGACCCTGCCATCTACTTCATTTTTATATTTCTTTGTATTAATATTTTCTATACAATACTAAAATAATTCCTCAGTCGGATGTCCTTCGCTGTGATCGTGAGCCTGTTTCGGAGTCCGCCGCGGAATCACCTGATTCGGCCTGCTGTTCGGATTGAGCGGTCGAGACATCCGTCAGCGATTGTGCGCTTGGGGACATGGTACTGGCAGACCTACCCGAGGCTTGATTGCCAGCAGTTCCACCCGGCTTAACGCCAGCCTTCGCTCGCTTCTTGACGCCTTTTTTCGCTTGGTTCATCCCTTTCTTTGCAGTCGCTTTCACGCCCTTCTTGACTCCCTTCTTTGCAACCATTTTCCCGCCCTGTCCAGCGAGTGATGCGGCAGCGCTTGCACCACTTGTTGCAACCGCGGCACCGACCTGTGCGATGCCTGTGACAGCACTTCCCACAACGCCTAACATCTGTGTCAGCATCAGTGTCGGGAGGACGAGAATCCCGATGATGATGACGGCTTTGATAAGGAAATTAAGGATCACATCGCCACCACCTGAGCTAGCGAACACACCGCCCTGGACAGGCGGTCCACTTACTGCTGATTGAGCCGGTGGCGTTCCACCAGCGAATATTTGACTACTTCCACTGATGAGGCCGAGTCCGACGGTAAATACGGCCGCTATGAGGATACCACCAGCAAGAAGCATCGTCGAGGTCTTGAACATTTTCGACGCGAGCTTACTCCCGTATTTGAGCGGCCCATGGTCGACTACCCACAAGATAATAAGTACCGGATACAGCCCATATGTGACCAGAACTATCACTTGTCGTGCCACGAGCAGGACTAGCAAAACGATTTCAGCAAGAAGTATTACCTTGCCGATGAGGATGCCCGCTGCAAGCAACATAAAGGGACCGCTCAGCGCACCAGCGATTGTGCCACTCTGGAAGGAAATAGATGTGCCAACCTGACTGAGATACCATTCGGAGAGATTATTTGTGACGACAAAGGCCCACGCAAATGCTCCCTTGCCGAAGAGATTCGCACCCCAGCCCGGTGGATTCACAATCCAAATTGATGTCGTTGCAGCGAGAGCACGAACACCAAACCGGTAGGGATCCGTCTTCTCTGTACTGGGGAACAACTGGAACGACCCAAAGATTGATACTGCATACAACGAAAGCAGCGCGAGATGGATTGTCACGCTGACCTGATATATTGATTCGAACTGCTGGAGGTACGAAGGATCGATCCGGAGAAACTCTTCTATGATATCTGAGAATAGCTTCACTATAAGATCGAATATGGCGGCGAATACGCTGTTAGCGAAATCTCGAAGGGGATCTCTGAGACCGGCAAGAACCAGTGGGACCGGCTGGTCGGTAGCGGCGGGGAAGACAGTTAGCGGCAACTGAGTGTGTTCTAGCACAGACCTGATTTGAAAGGTGAAACTCATTGTCTTCCCCCGGAGCAGAACTGTCGATACGCGCTGGCTGCACAGGTACCTGTCATAATAGATCCATGACTAGTTTGAACCCGATGAAGTCGATTATCAGTAAGGGTGTGATGAGGAAAAAGAAGTCCTCAATATACTGTATGAGCTGTCCATGAGTCGAGAACTGTCCATCAGGGACAGAATCATTGACCGTGGCCCCACCGGCAAACGTTCCGCTGGAGGCACTATCATACGTGCTGAAATCAGTTAGCAGCGTACTTGACCAAATTAACGCAGTCACTAGTATGCCAAACAACATTAACTTTGCACTCACTTTGATGAATTTTTCACCCATGGCATTGACACGCTTCCATGGCCCGACGCTCACGAGTTTAAATGCAAGTAATAGCGGCAACAGCGCGTACGTTACGTAGATAATCAACATACGCAGAACGAGTATCAGTATCAGGCCAAGTCCAGTGATGAGCATAAGACCTGCAGCAAGTAATCCCCAGTTGTAGCCGACGTACAATCCGACTTCGTCCATTACAGCCCGGGTAATTGTTACGCCAATACTGAGATCATAGGATGTTTGATAGTACAGCCCAGTGAGTGTGTGCGTGAACGCAACAAAAAACGCTATCAGCTCACGTGACATCAAGATTGCTACGAAGTACTTTGTCACCTTTTCCAGATGCAACTGTAGATCAGCTGAATCCGCTCCTGGGAAATACTGCGCCATCAAGAGGATATACAGAAACGACAGGCCAGCCACTGCCACATACGCACTGAATGATATCTTCCAGAGCGTATTTAATACGCTAACGTTCGCCGGATTGGGGTAAAAAAGGAACATCTCATAACCGAGAGAGAATATCATCGACAGAGTGTCCAGAAGCCCCGAAACGGCGTTCGTCAGAAACCATTCGATTCCGTTTTTGAACAGTTGGTATAGGTCGGGGATGCCCGGGAAGTCAATCTGAAGTAGCAACAACGCAGCCACTACCCCACGAGTGACAGTGGCTTGCTCTGCAGTCCCTTCCGATTTTTTTCTCCTCCCGTCAATTACCATTTCAAATATTCGGTCCGTGAATTTAGATGTTTATTCCACTAAGGTAAAGGTTATTATATACCAGATACTTCTTTGTATATGCAGAGGATTGTCCTGTGAATACGGACCGTACACTCATCCTATTGCTGGTTGGCATCGTTGTTCTGAATCTGAGCTGGACAGGCGCAGTCAATAACCGGACCGGATCGCTTGAAAGTCGCGTTGAGACTGTTGAACAGGATCAAGAATCTATGGCCGTCTTTGCAGGTACGAACCAATCACGCAGTGATACGACATCTGCCACGGCGTCATTGTATGCGTACAACACAGCCACAGGCAAGGCAACGGTCGTGCCGGCGGAAATAGATGCTGTCCCAGCCAGCGGCGTATATCTGGACGTAGCGCCGGTCGCACATACTGCTACGGTTCAGCGTTCCATCGTGCATGCATGGTCAGTAGCCAACGAGAGCCAGTCTCCGCCACCATATCGTGGCACTGTCATCAGGATCAACCCGCCAGAGAGTTGGGATACCGTTGGCGGTGGGAGTGCTGCACTTTCATTGGCATCTGGATTTGCTGCAACGAACCCCTGTATTGAATTGAACGGAAGCGTCGCCATGACTGGCGGTCTGACGCGGTCTGGGACGGTTATTGAGGTGCAACACGTGCGTGAAAAGGCCGTTGCAGCAAAAGATCGGGGCGTTACTGTGTTTGTGGTTCCACAGGGACAAGCAGTGGATGTGGATGGCATTCGAGTCGTTGAGGTCGCAACCTTCGCCGAAGCGACCAACTACACTCTGGGACGAACTCCCGTATGCCGGTCTGAGGCGGCAAAACTAAATTGAGTATGCCGGATAAATGTTAATGCATGCATGATAGTTCAAAAACCACTAGACTTATTTTATAGCAGCAAAATCTGTATAATATGGCACAGTGGAGTGCTGGTATGGAAAGAATTGACACGAAAGAAATATTCAAGATCATGATACTGACATTCGTGGTCTTGAACGTCTTCGTAAGCCCCGTCGCAGCAGATACCGCCGATAAACAGAAAAAAGAGCTCAAAAACCAAATGAATCAGGTCGGTGATTTCCTTGCGATTGTCATCGCTGCAGTCGCAATTCCGAACGGTGCTTTCGGTGTGTTCCAGTACATGACAGCTGGCACCGACAGCGAACAGAGCGACACGGGACGGAAACGAATCCGAAACTCCTTCATTGGCGTGGCAGGGGCTACCGCTGTGATGACAGCTGTACAGTTGTTGAACGCTCTCATCTAAGGTGTAGTAAGCGGTCACGTCAGTTTCAATATCATGCATCAACTTATCTGGACCTCAGGAATCATTTTTTTCGTGGTCCTTGCCCTGTCGCTACCTGCACAGGGGACGTTATCAGGGGCAGAAGAGCGAGTTTTCCTCTCCGGAGATGTCGACAAAGACCCAGACTCAGTGTCCGGTGACCTGAGTGACGGGGGCAAGACATTTGCGAAGATTGGCGATTTGACATTCCGTACAAGTAAGCCCCAGTACGAAATTACGGACACCACTTTGCATGATTACCAACGGAACAGCTTAGATCGGTTAGACACCGGTGTGCGCCACGCACGGGCCATGCCGCAATCCGATCAGCGAAACACTGCACTAATAAAAAATGCACACGTAACGTTACTCGGGATTCACGGTGGTGCACAACCGCAATTCAGTTCCAGGTCATCACCGATGTTTATTGGCGCCGACGGAACTGTCCTGAACCACGCTGACTACCGCGTTCCAGAAGACATTCCTAGAGACGGTAGCTGTTCTGGCAAAGATTACGACACTTCTGACTGGGATGTTGACGAAGACGGGAGAGACGAGGAAGTCTACATCGATGGCTCCCAGACGTGCTGGGAGTACGAACTGCACACAGAGATGAAACGCTGGGTTACTGTTGATGGGAGGCGCATATCCGGAGGTGATACGATCTCTTACAGCGGCCTATCGTCGAATTCACCCCAACAACTCACTGTCCACGCCGAAATCTCAGTCAGAGTTGAACGCACAACAAAAAAATACAACTGGGATCCACACGATGGATATGGCGATGCTCCATCTGATGGAACTTGGCAGCGATCACAGACGGATGTTGATGACCGGTACCGGTTCGATCAGATCCAGGTTAGTGATAGTCAAGAAGTCGTTGTGACAGACGCGGGCGAGATTGAGGTGGAACAGACTGTTGTTGAAACCGATGGAAATATGAAACATCTTATTCTCACGATACAGGGACCACGGAACGGGCAGACTGTGTCTCCATCGAAACTCGAAGACCGGAAACTCTGGAGCTATCTGGCGATGGGTTCCGACTATTCAGTAGATGGCACGTGGCGGACGTATTCAACGCGCCAGTATGATTCAGTGAATCTATATGAGCCAGATGGTGATGTTTCGATGGATTCGAACCCGCCACACGTTCCACAGACGCAGCTGGTTGGGATGGACAGAAAACCGACAGTGACAGCGGTCGGATCTGGCTCCGCTAAGACTCAGGTTATCGGATATCAAGGGCACAACATCGATGTTTCACAATCCCTCCAATCCGGCGTGGAGATTACACCAAGACAACCAGTTGCATACCACCGCATTGTCATCACCAATGCTGAACAGCCTGTGACAGATCTAGTCACGATTCATGGACAATCGGTACCCGTAGATGTTGATAAGCGAGTGGAACGGCGCAAACCGAGTGTGAAAATAAGGCAAGTCGGCTCCGGTAATTCGTTACAGATTCACGTTGAGGACCCTGAGACAGGCCACCCCATCTCAGGCCGCAAAGTGAACCTTCAGGGAGCAGTCCCTAAGTCACCTACTGCCTCAGGCAATGCTGTAACAGACGCAAACGGAGATGTGGAAGCCACCCGTGTGAACGCATATGTCCAAGCTACTGTTGACCACGACGACTTTCAGTCCGTCTCGAATAGAGCGTTCTATGACAAGTCGACAGCGGCAAGGACATTCCTTCCGGATGTCCTCTTGCTGTCACGGCTCCATTCGCTTGTATTGACGCTTTCGTTGATAACACCGCTTCTGTTCTTGTACGGTTACATCCGGCACTTTGGCTTCTTCGAGTGAGTTGTCTCAGGACATTACTCACCCAGTTCACACACGGCTGAAAGCGGGGTCAAGCGTTCATTCGTTTCTCGTCAGCTCATGCGACAACCCGGCTACACGGACGAGTATAGTCTTCTTACTGCGACCGGCCTCAGACGCCTTCTTCAGAACGTACATGTCGCGACTTCCTGTATCGAAGTTAGATACGTTTGATGATATGGTATCCAGCTGGCGGGAGCTAACCTGTGACAGTGGGGGCTGCATAAGTTCTGAATAAATCGGGAGAGATGACGTGAGCACAACTATCCTGGTAGTCTGCTGGTTTCCACGCACTGCTGTCGGCGTTTTTCATTGGGTCTAACAGTCGCACTAATCACTCAAGCGGTAATTCCCGATCGAGCTGACTCACTGGCAGGAGATTCATACTATCCGTTCGCGTTCATCAGTGCCTTCACAGATGACTGGATATATTCGACAGTCTCTACGAAATACAGGTGGCCATCACTGGTTGACAGTCGAAACTCTGTGAGAGACAACGCCGCAGCTACTGGATACCGCCGGTTGTATCGTAAACGGACGAGACGACGTGGTTGCCAAAGGATACGCTGAGGATTTACTTCCTGATACAGTGGTCGATCAAAGGTTCGCCACTGTGTCTGTGGCTGATTTTCTAGATGTTCTCTCAGTGCACTGGTGCCCCAATTCGGATCCAGATATCCCTGTGGGTCTTTAGCAATTATACGCTGTTCGGTGTGATCTGTACTGTTGCATAACGGTACCTGAATGGGGAAGCGGTAATTAAGCCGCCGTGTGCCCGGCTGGGACTTATTCTTTCAAAACTGGTATCACTTCACTCTGGCTCAGAGGTCGCGTTTCAACACAGCAGCGTGCTCCGCTGAAAAATATACCATTTGACGGTAGTAGCAGACACTAACATACCAAACTTCTCGGAGTGTATTAGGTAAGCAAACACGGAGTGTGTGAATGACGTGTGTTGGTATCTCTACCGGCGGAGTGGGTGAGTGGACGGGGCTTGACCCGGAGCAGTTCATAGGCGCCTCTGGTATGCTGGCCGGTATGCGTTTCACATACGTCGTGACGGTAAACTGACGAACGGGGAGTTTGCTGAATCGCTCTACCTGTGGACCGCAGGTGCATGACTATACTTAGTCGGAGATTTCACACTGCTACCGGGAGATAGTCGCTCCCAACGAAGGCCAACCACTGGACTATTAACACAGAAACGATGCCATCCTGGGTATGTTCTGACTGCCATCGCTACTAGAAGAGTAACACCTGTGAAAGAGTGTGAACGTGTCGAGCGTTGCTCCAAGTCAGTGCATACCGACGAGTGGTCATCGCCATTATTTTTCAGGAGAGAGCGCTTGAAGCATTCACATTGAGTATCTGTTCGACTGCCTGCTCTTCGTGGTCCGGAATGTCGCTCCATTCAATAAGATCGTTATCGTACAGGAAAGCCCACACGTTCATATCACCATCTATGACGTGGTGCTCGAAGTCATTCGACATCACCCGCATACGCATTTTCCCAGCATCAGACACGGAGAGAAGTGATTCGGAGTAGTCTGCCGAGTTCCCGGCCTGAGCTTGGAGCACGAAGTCCCGTTCACGAGGTGTCAAGTCAAGAGCATCGATGGCTTCTTCGCCGATATCTTGATGTCGCATCAGTGCCCGAATATCACACTGGTCGTAGATTTCTTTCGCCTTCGGATCAGTCATGAACTCATCGACAGTCTGACTGATAAGCGTCAGGCCACTTCCGTAGTGGCGGCTGTGCCGGGCAAACAGGTTCAGCATATCCAGCGCCTGTTCATGACCGAGCATATAGTGTGCCTCGTCAATCATCACGACCATCTTCCCAGTACTGGCCTTCGCCCGCTGGAAGAGCCAGTCAAGCACGATGTGCATAATCAGCCCTTCGTTTGACCCATCAGCAACGCTCGAAAGATCAAACTGAACAACCCGGTCTTGCAGATGAACGTTCGTGTCTCCATTGAGGTTTGCGCGCTGTCCACCCTTCTTGAACTCTTCTAATCCAAGGAGAACACTTTGGGCATAGTCTGCGAGCCGTTCAGCTTGTTCGCGGTCCTCGATACTAGTTTCAGTATTGATCGTTGTAATTTCTGACTGAACGGTTTCTGGCACGTTGAGGAACTCACCAGGTGGTGATCCATTTGCCATTCGTGCAAGAACGTCTAACACATCCTGAATTACAGGGCTTTGCTGATTGTGCGTACTCACGTCTTTAGTAATACCCTGCTCAAGGTACGCGTAGCGGATTGCACGGCGGAGTACGCCCTCCTCCTCTTTACTGAGTTCTCGTTTCCCCTGGAAATGTGACTCGAACAGCCCCATTACACTCCGGATTTTGTCATCGTATGGGTCTCCCTCAACGTCATCAATATTATCGACCTGTTTGATGTCTAAGGGGTTAATTCGCGACCGCCCGTCAATGGTCACGCGCTGGCCGTCTACAGCTTCGACAACATCGCCGAAACCACCGACGGGATCGATAATCAGGACTTCTGTCTCCGGATCCATCATTAGGCGCCGCCACAGAGTAAGCTTGGCCAGATATGACTTCCCAGACCCGATCTTTCCGGATATCAGCATATTATGGCCCGACTGTTCGAACCGGTCCACAACAATAGGCGCATTTGTCGACATATGGAACCCCATCAGAACACCGGTCGATTCCACGACTGATCGATCAGTGAAGGGGAATGCAGTACCCAATGCATCAAGATCCATAATCTGTGTGTTCCGGATCTGATCACTCGCTAACGGCGCCATTGACTGTTGTGCCTGTAGCTGCCGGTCGTAGAGTGTTGTCACCTTTGCGTTCACTTGTGAGAGAATCTGCTTGAGTTCCTGCGTGCCTTCGTTGAGAGTGTCTTCGTCGTCAGCCAAAATCTCGAAATACACGCCGAAGTCGAATAGCTTTGTAGATCCCTCTGTTAGTCCCTCTCGGAGTCGTTCAACGTGTTGCAACTGGTTTTCTTCTTCGATGGTGTTGAGTTTCCCATCGTTCTTTTTCCGCCGGATCTGCGAGGTAAGCCGTGTCGCCCGAACATTGAGTTTCTGTTGCATCTTGTCAGAGCTTCGAGGAAAAATGTGGTATGACACACGGAGTTCTGTTCCATTAACTGACAGCCCGTTAGTGAAGAGCTTATCCAGCCAACCGGGGGCCACACGACTCGGGTAATCCGCGATAATAAGTGATCGAGCATACTTTTCAGTTCCTTGATCGCCGAGCCGTTTGATGTAACTCTTTGACTCGATTATCCGCTCAGGAGACACGGCCAACCCGGCCGATTCAGAGCGCTCGATGGGGTCATTGATTACCCCAGTCCGCCCGTTTTTGACGCTGTTTTGGTCCCGCTTGACGTTTTCAATATATTGTGCCAGTTTTTCTTGAGTGATTGTTTCGCCTGACTGCTGTAGCCGGCGTGCGGCCTCAGTCACTACGTCATCGTCAGCAGTATCCACTGACGTGTTAGAGTCGTCAGAGCTTAGTATTGAGGAAAGTGTGCTATCCGTTGGCGCGGATTGGTTCCCATCCCGAGATAAGACGGCTGATATAGCGACACCCGCTGTTCCAAGTACCATCGCCCCGCCAAACAGCAGTCCGAAGGATGGCCAGACGCCATACGTGCTAATCACCCATTCGAGCCCAAGCAGTGCATACACGGATTTTGTCATTGATGCGATGCCACCGATCTGGAACAGTATTAGCAGTTGTTGCATCGGAACTTCAGTTATTCATGTAGGTCCTCAGTGTTTGCTCATCCCCCGACTCAACAGAGTACGGACCATTCAGGAAGACGTCGTTGAGTGGTTGTTCGTTGTTGTAATAGTGGTATAGCACGCTCATGACTTGATCACGGTCGTCCAGGCGCTCAGTCTGCACATCGAACCGTTGGAGCGCTCGCTCAACTCGATTTAGGCGCGTATCAAGCTCCCGAAGGCATTGTTGCGTACTGATGTCTGTGTTGTCTGAACTGCTGAAGAAGTCGGCTATTGGCGCCAATGGACCGAACTTTTCAGCGGCCATGTCCAGTAATCCTGAGTCAGTGTTCTGGAATTGGTTTATCTGTTCGGCCGATATTGGAATCACGATGAAGAATCGTCGCTGTTTCATATCGTTATCGAGAATAAAGCGCTCAAGCCAATTCGGATACAGCCGACGACCAAGATTCACCAGTTTGCTATCAGTCGATCGGTGTCGACCCTCAGATATTACATCGTTGAGCCGTTCAACGTGATCCGAAATATCGAATTTTGTCGGATACGCAACGATTTGTATCGGGAAGTCAAGTGTTGCAAGGAAACTTGACTTGAACGCCTCGATAATTTCGGACTTCTTTTCCCCCGTGTGTATCGACCATGAACGGGGGCGAACCTCAGTAATACCGACGTACTCATCCTCACCCTTGACAATCATTCCAGCACCATCAACCCCAGTTGGGAGAGTGTCGTCTTTGGCTTCAAGTACAAACTCGAAATCGATCAAATCCTGCGCGTAGTTTGGTATCGATAATGCACCTAGCTCTGTTGGATCGGTCTGCTGAGGTGGTGCAATTCCACTCGTCTGTGTCGCAGAGTCCGCACCCTCAACTGCCCCGAAACTGTCGGCCTCAGTCGAACTCTCTTTTGATCCTCCGGACGCTGAGTTTGCCGAATTTGACCCATTGTGAGATTGACTGTCAGTGGCTTCGGATACTCCGTCGAAACCGGTTCTGGTTTTTTCAGATATGGCCTCTTGTACTTCCGTGCCACTGTCCATAGCTGCTCCATCCCTACCGTGCTCTTCTGATTTCTCGGTCACCGTTTTTTCCTCCCCTACAAATCCCGAATCTGACTCATTGGCCGTCATAGTGTTATTGTGTCTTGTCGCCGCTAATTGTGCCTATCTGCTGTGCCCTATCTGAACTCTCTTCATTGGCAAAAGCACCTGTCGCATCTTGGTAAGGAATAGGGGTCCCGTCAGACACGGATGTATCCCATTCAAAATCTTCCTCACATGTTTCTGACTGAATTCGCGAGGCTGTGTGAACCCTATTTTCGATTGAAACAGAATCGCGCTCACGCGTCCGTGGTTTCAAATAATACTCGTTTGGTGTAAGTCGACGCTTAACCGCAGCAGGTGCCCATTCTAGTGGTTGCTGGCCCTCAGGTGTCCTGATTACGACTGCAATTACACCAAGAAGCGACACCCCGATCAATGCTAGGGTTGCCACCAGCGGAATTTGGTCTATGAACAAACTGGGAAATACCATTACAAGCGGCACTGCTCCAAGTATGACTAACTCGTCAAATGTCAGTCCCATAAAAACATCTGTCCGGAGTATCTCTCCTGGAATCGGTACCGCTTTCATCTATACTCTTCTAGAACATACCTAAATTAATAAAATCTTCTGTTCAATTTATCCCATTTCATTCAGAGGGATTATCGCTAATTCGGTAGAGGACATGGGAGTGACAACCCGATAGCGTAGACGCCCGGTGCTGTCTCTGTACTATGTTATTATCCGTAATCTCCTGAGCAATCGGCACAATCTCGTCAGTGAAGCGGGAGATTTGCGTCATGGACAACCGAATCACCCTGCTTCAACTCCTTCGATTTAGCCAACTATACCGACGGTATCTAGTGATTCAACAGAGCCGACGAGAATGAAGATCGGGACGAGACTGAGTCAAGAGAAGAGCGACATAGACCATCGGAGTTCATGTAACCCATATCAATTAGCTCGCCTTCTAAACCTAAGAATTTCTATACATTCCTATTTCTGTGACGTTGTGATGCTACTCTTCAAGTTGGTAACTGGGTACTGTCGAGACTGCGGTATTCCAATTACATCAGAAAAATTGAAATTACCTTATTCCGACCTATATATGCGAAATCGCAAGACTACGTGGGTATAAATCGTGCAAAATCCGACACAGACTACACTCTTTACCTTGCCATGCACATCTCGGCGGAAGCGCGATAATCATGAGCAAAAATCCATAAGATGTGGAACATAGAAGTAGGTGGTTGATCGCGGAATCCTACCAGAGCGAAGACTGGCAGACTCACCCCCTCAAGAGAACCTATTAGGAGAAGGATATGTATCCCACAACCCGGGACCCTCATCGTGACTTGGACACCGTGGGCAGCCCT
Source organism: Haloarcula sp. H-GB4 (assembly GCF_030848575.1). Classification (NCBI taxonomy): domain Archaea; kingdom Methanobacteriati; phylum Methanobacteriota; class Halobacteria; order Halobacteriales; family Haloarculaceae; genus Haloarcula; species Haloarcula sp. H-GB4. The sequence goes on from NZ_JAVDDX010000005.1 coordinate 26,874, forward strand.
CACATGAGGCCGTCCGATCTCACTGAGTCACGCGAGTGACCGACTCACAGATGTCCAGCGCCACGCCGATCACGGTCCCATCCGAACTGAGCCAGAGCTGGCAGACCCACGTTCGAGTCGCGCTCACTTCGAGCCCTCGTAGCGCATAACTCATCGCTCACTGACTGGGGACCACACCACCTTGTCCGGAGGTTTGTATCTGAATCCTAATAGGTTAAAATCACGTTGCTTTCGTCTCCTTCTGCTATCGTAATTTAGAGCGCTATTCAGCCGGGACCCGGACAGTTCTCGGCAGGGATCGCGCCCGCTACTGCAGGCACGATTGGACCGGCGTGAGGCGCGCGACCGCGCCGAGCGCAGCGCCCCGTCGTCCGAGTGAATGCAAGCGAACGAGGGCACGACAGACGAGCATCGCGAGTCTGTCAGTGGCGTCGCGCGCTGTCGCGACACCCACTGTTCATTCCAGTTGGTCCCAAGGCAGTGGACTCATGCCTGCAATTCATTTCACCCACTCCGAGACTGTCGACTCACTAGGTATTAGCTGGAGGAGCCACGAATCAGCAACTGGTTCCTGATCTGGGAGCGTAAATAACGGAGCAACGACCAAGCTGATCGTCTCCCTCGCAGACCCACTCGGGATCGATCCTCCCACCCGCAAAGCTCTCGTCGAGTTGTCTAGGAGTCGGGACTCTCTGCTGGTTCTGACTCAGTCTGAAACTGGCCCAAGCAGTAGCACGTATCGTCTCCAGATCAGTGTCGAGCCAGCGACGCTGGAACCGACAGCGGGCTTGAATTACCCGTATAGGATACCGCCCTATTACTCGACGCCGCCACTTATTTATATGCTGTTGCACAAAATCAGATAGTGTCTGAAATGGCGAAACGAGATATAACGGTCAGCATCGATGCATATCCTGACCCGGATACCGATGTCTTTCGTATCAGTGCCGCAGACGACATCCTACGACTGCTCGTCGATGCCCACGATACGGAGTTTACGATTCCCGAACTCGTCGACGCCACAGGAGTCACCCGCTCGACAGTCTGGCGGGCTGTCAGCCTCCTCGACAGTATTGGGGCTATCCAAATTCGAGAGACGCCACAACGAAACTACATTACAATCAACCCAAACCGACTCCAGAAAGACGACCCAATCCTCGCCATTCCGCAGTCTGAGTTCCATGCACCGATCCGGACATTCGTTGACCGCGCGCAAGCCGCGCTGACTGACGCCGACGACGTCGACGAACTACTCGGCATCGTTGTCTTTGGGAGCGTTGCTCGGGGCGAGGCTGATCGCCAGAGCGACATCGATTGTTTCGTTGTTGTCGATGGTGATCGGACGACAGCACGCCGGCGGATTACCGACGTTGTTGGTGATCTCCAGTCCGACCGCTTCGACGGTGAGCGGTTCGCGTTCGAGCCGTATGTCGAATCTGCGGAAAGCGCATATAGAGCCGGGTCAAAACTCCGTGAAATCTTCGCCGAGGGAATTACGGTGTACGGCAGCGACCAACTCGACTCAGTCCGAAAAGAGGCCGTCGCCGATGAGTAGTACGCGAATCGAGCAACTCATCGATAACGTGCAAGCCGCGTTCGACCGTCGTCCAACAGAAATCGAAACCGGACTAGATGTTGAGGGTGCTGCCATCCTCCAATTGCGGAAGGCCTGTCGCTTACTTGCCGGCGCTGAGGCACTTCAAAACGCTAGCTACTACACGCTCGTCATCGAAGCGTCGTTCGTCGCTATCGAACGGACTGTGGAATTCCGGCTCCTCGAACGCGGAACGATGCAGCCGGATGATCTCCCCGGGACGCATCCTGGGGTCTACCGGGAGGCGGCAGCAGCCGGTGTCTTTGGAGAATCAATGGCCGCGGACCTCGCAGATCTCTGGCGCGATCATCGATCAAAAACCTATTATCAGGATGGACTCGCCTCAGCAGCGCGTGCCGAAGCGATGTACGAACTCGCAACTGAGATTCATAGATACATCACTGGGCGATCTCGAAATGGACATGAGTGTCTCTGTGAAGAGACAACACAGTAATCATTCCTGTCGAGAAATGCGGCTTCCTCGTTCCCTCCTCTTTGTCGGCCGGGATCGCGCCCGCTACTGCAGGCACGATGGACCGCCGCGAGGCGCGCGACCGCGCCGAGCGCAGCGCCCCGTCGTCCGAGTGAGCGCGAGCGAACGAGGACACGACAGACGAGCATCGCGAGTCTGTCAGTGGCGTTGTGCGCTGGGACGTTCCACCTGCCATCCAGCCCCAGTTGCGTCCGGGCCGGCAGACCCACGCCTGCGATCTATCCAGAACTCCGTGGGACCAGTACCTCGACGTGTGACAGCTTGAGCCACCCCGACCCGGAGCTTTTTGAGCGATGACGGACAAGCATGGATCGCACCGTTCTCATGCCACAGCCACAACTTTCCCCAGAGCAACAGCCATCCAACCAGCGTCAGATTCCGAGTATGGAAACGATTGGGCCAGTCGTCGACGAAGTGATCGACATTGCCCGCCGAGAACTCGATGCACCGCGTTCGGTCGAGATTGAGACGTGGGAGGACCGCGAGTTCTTAGTACGTATCAAACACTGGTCAGCACCGGGCGTGAACACTCGGTACGGATACGAGACAGCAATCCAGTATCACAGTGATCGGGAAACCGTCGAAGCCTTCCTGATCGAAGAGGATACACACACTGACGAGCGAGAGCGACTACTGAAGATGGAACTCGGGACAATCTCTGACCCAGTCGACGAAAAAATTGCGGAGTAGGCGACTCGGATTACTTGTCTGTCAGTTCTCGATGACAGCCCTCACAGACTTGATCGTACTCCTCATCGCGCTCTGAGTCGTAGAAGGTCCCCGCGCGAAACCGTTCGGGGTTATATTCGGTCTGGAACGTCTTCTTACAGCGTGGGCATTGAATCTCTCCCATTTAAAATATCACCTCCCGGCGGCCCTGAGTTGGCCGCCACCTGCCTGCGGCCACGCAAAATTGAAGCTGAGTACTGTCTGGGATACCGGGCCCAGATACCGACTAACCAACAGGCACGGGATCAGATCTACCAATGTTGGTTAGAACAGATCGGCACGCCCACGTTGGCCCCCGATTCCAACCACACTCACGGTCGGGTCCGTGCTTGTCGCGTACCTTCTGAGAGGATATCATAGAAATATGAACAGCTGATTTACTTTGACGCATCCTGACTGGTGAAGGGTTGAGATAGAGATGGTTATGGAAGCCGGTGTAAGATATAGAGCGTGAAGTCAGCACAGCAAGTTCATTTCTTTCAGCCTCACACCCTTGAAGTACCCGCTCGATGTGGATGCATCCCGATTGCGACGAATTCTATCAGTTGCAGTTGATGTTTTCAGCGTCCTGCTGAATACAGCGCGCATATTCAGCACACCCTGAGAAATGGTCGGATGTTAGTCAACGATCAGTACATAGTACATATCTTGAGACAGTTCAATTGCGGTCGGTTGTTCTGCATAGTACACCCTTGATAGAATGACTGATCCCCTTTCCAACATATGGTTGCTACTTACCGCTCGCGGGCACCAGTAATCGTCGCTCCATTCAGTGTTTTATCACCCAGGGGTGACCCAGCTCGTCTCAGGCAGAGAAAGAGAATTATAAACGCGTATCGATCATATCGAACGGATGTCGTATTGCGGAAGCCGCATTCGAAACGGCTTGCCGGACGTTCCGAGGTTAATCCTGGCGTCGCCTACGATGAAGTACGTTATTTTGACCTTGAGATCGATATGTATCGCATAATTCGGATCGAGATAAAACTGGATCTCTGGGAACGACGTACTCCCGAACTGACCCGATTCGTACTCCCAAGAATTATCTCTTATATCGACGAACGTTCCGCTGTCTGTCTTCTGTTGGCTGAACTGACCGTTATTCACCGAGTGACTGAGTTCGTAACCGACCTGTGCACTTGGGTGATCTCTAAATGGCCATATTCCTTGGGGGTCGTCGGTGCTAACAGAGATGCCGCTGTCGAATACGACGTCAGGAGCAGAGACGTACCGACCGTACGAAGGCGTTCGATGCTTCGGGACGACGAAGTGCCCAAGAAGCCACGTTGCGGTCTCGTTGGTTCGGAGGTAGCTAGACGACCACTCAGAATCAAAGTCTCCGTCGTACGCGAGCCACCGCTTTGGTCCTGACTGGCGCCTCAGACTGGTCCAGTGCTCCCACCACCAGCGCGAACGGGCCCACCAGGCTTCCACACTTGACATTACAGATCCCCCCGAAGTGAAGTGAGTACGGCGACGGATCGGTCACTCATTGTCACCCTCTTCTCCAGCGTCAGCGCCTCTCGTACCGCCATCGTTGCTCTCTTGAGCCGTTGATTGCTGGCGGTCCCGAAGATTCTCAAACTCCTCGGTCAGATTTAATTCAGACGCGAGACGTTCGGCTACCTGTTCGCGGTAAGCGGCGTGTTGTTCGAGAAGTTCAGTGTCAGGTTGTAACTCACGCTTTCTCTCCTGTATCTCCCGTTCACGCTCGACGATTGCTCGCATGTGTTCAACTGCTCGCTGCTGTTCCCCCGCTGGTATCGGCATTTCGTCGTTGACTGCCATTGCCGATTCCATACCCTCGAGTTCGAACTCGTCTGAGTGATCTGAATTCTTGTCAGCCATACCAATTTTTGGCATTATCGTGCTCTTCGATAAATCTTGTGGGCTGTTAACATGACTCACTTTCACTGTACGATATATGGGACGAAGGACTGAATCCGACTGTAGAGGCAATATCGTCAACGAGTTCAGAGGAATGATCGGATAAATCTGGAAAAAATTTGATGCGGTCCACGGTCCCAAATAGCGGATGCCCGCTCAGAACGAGAGCTTAGAACCGGTGGTACGTCGCTCGTGGACTGATGAATCCATCCTCTACATCTTGCACGCAAGTCTTGACAAGACTCGGATAGATAGACTATGAGAACTGTTCTATGAGATGCTCCTCGATGCGGTTTCACGCACCTGAACTCCAGTTGGGGCCGCACGCTGGTGACAGACTAGCGAAAGAGCGGTTCCTGTCCACATCTCGGCGGCGGGCCGGGATCGTGCCCGCCACTGCAGGCACGATGGACCGCCGCGAGACGCGCGATAGCGCCGAGCGCAGCGCCCCGTCGTCCGAGTGAGCGATAGCGAACGAGGACACGACAGACGAGCATCGCGAGTCTGGCAGTGGCGTCGCGCGCTGTCGCGTCCACCAGTAACCCAGCCTCAGTTGCGCCCCGGCCGGCAGACCCACGCCTGCGACATAGCCGTGAGTCTGTGGGAACAATCGTACCGTAATTGGAATGCGGGATGTCGAAGGTACGGTTCGGATGTCCCGACAGGGCGTTGAAAATCGACTAGCTGTCGTCTGGGAGTAAATCTTCGAGGAACCGGAAGCCGTTCACGAACGTCACCGAGTCTCCATATCCCTCACTGGCGAGTACGGTCTCGGTCCCTTCGCCGGCCGCGATATCGGTCGTGTAGATGTACACTTCGCTTACCGTCCCCGCGCTGAGATGCTGGACAGCTAGAGCCGCAAGCGCGGCGTCGGCCTGCTCAATCTCGTCCGCGGGTCGGTCGTCGGCGTTCGCGATGTATCGCTGGACGCCATCCATCGCCCGCGAGACGATGGGCTTGGAAAAATCAAGTGACGCTGCGACGTCAGTCCACCCCTCGTCGATTGCGGCGTCGACCGGCGGTGCTTCAACGTCGGAGTCATCGACCGTCAACTCTTCGTACACCCGCTCTGGGAGCATGAAGATGATGTCGTTCTGGCGGGCGAATCGACGAACAGCCTTGTACCGGTTGTTCGACAGCTGCCCCATGGCGACGAACAGGCCAGTGTCGACGATATGGAGGCTACTCACGTGTCGTCAGCAGCGCCGTCGTCGATGTCCAACTCGTCAAGCGACGCGCCCGACGCCTCGATGTCGGAGTGCTTGTGGACGACGGGCCGGAGCGCCTGCAGGATCATCTCCGCAGCCAGCGGCGAGATATCGAGGTCTTCGGCCATCAGCCGATGGGTCACTTCCCCACGTTCGCGGGCGACCGCGTAGGTGAGCGCCGTTGCGAGGCCGGCGACGCCGTGGCGGTCGATGTAGGTGTCGATGTCGTCGTTGGTCTCACGGCGACCGACTGCGTCGATGAGCGCTGGCGTGATCGTGTACCCGCGGTCGCCGGCGGCTGTCGTCACAGTCAGGTTGATCTCGCGGGCTGCATATCGACGGGGCTGTTCATCGTGAGTGACCTCGACGACGCCGGCATCGACGATCCGGTTGACGTAGCTGTAGGCAGTTCCTTGTGCGATGTCGAGGTCGTGCATTACGTCCTGGACGGTCGCCTCGTCTTCGTGAGCGAGGTACGTGTACAGCTGGGCAAGCTGTGGCTCTTCGAGGATATCCGCAATCGAGAGGAAGTCGCGGACGATATCGCCGTCGGTCTGGTCTGAGGTGCGTGACATAGTGCGCTTTGATTACAGTTTACAGAGAAACAGTAAAGAGTGTTCTGGTCACCAGTACGATATCGCGATAAGGTGCTCTTTGAGATCGTGCGTTCAGTAGCTGGCTGGCCCACCGGGATTCTCTCTTGACCGACGGTCGACCAACTATGAGCAAGAGCGATCCCAGTCTCTGTTCCCGGCGGCGGGCCGGGATCGCGCCCGCCACTGCAGGCACGATGGACCGCCGCGAGACGCGCGATAGCGCCGAGCGCAGCGCCCCGTCGTCCGAGTGAGCGCTAGCGAACGAGGACACGACAGACGAGCATCGCGAGTCTGTCAGTGGCGTCGCGCGCTGTCAGCATTTCCGGAAAGCAAATCAAAAATGAAGGCTGACCTTCAGCGCTCAATCGCGTACACGTACCCATCGTTGCTGCCGAAATAGACGGTGTCGTCGGTGATGAATGGTTTAGAGAAGACAGCGTTGCCAGTCTTCACTGCCCAGTGCTGTTTCCCTGTCTCGGCGTCAAAGGCCCGCATATAGCCGTGACGGTCGCCGACGTACACTACACCATCGGCAACCCTCGGATTGCTGTTGAGTGGACCTTCTGTCTTCTCTGTCTTCCAGCGGACCTCGCCCGTGGCTGTATCCACACCATAAAAGACTCCAAGATGATTACCGAAATAGACTGTCTCATTCCAGACAGCTGGGGTAGAATTAATATCAAGATCAGTTTCCAGTGACCAGATCAGACTACCGTTGTGACGGTTCAGTGCGTACAGCGTGGCGTCAGTTGACCCGACAAAGACATGATCCCCAGCAACTGCAGCGTCTGCCCAGATATTGTCCTCGGTCGGGAAGTCCCACAAATGCTCACCAGTCGTGGCATCAAGCGCGTAAAATGAATTGTCACCACTACCCACATACACAATATCTTTGTGTACAGTTGGACCTGCCCCGACACGGCCCTTGGTCAGGTACTCCCAATGCTTGTCTCCTGACTCGGCATTGAGTGCGTAGATATGGTTATCGGAACTTCCAAAGTACACTGTTTCATCATCAGTGGTTGGACTACTGGTGATATCGTCGCCAGCTTCGAAATGCCAGCGCTCCGTTCCGCTGGAAGTTACTGCGTAGAGGCTATTATCGTCACTTCCAACATAAATAGTATCGTTGTTCACCTTTGGACTCGACCAAATTGGGCCGTTGGTTTCAAACTTCCAGTTGAGCGATCCATCAGCCGGATTTAATGAATAAAGGTGGTGATCACCGCTTCCAACGTAGAGTTGGCCATGCCTACTGCGTACTGCGGTGGGGACACGGCCGTTTGTTTTATATCGCCACCGAAGCCGCTGTGGCTCAGGCACACGGTTGCTCTCAACTCCTTGATTTCGGCCCTGGAAGGAAGCGTAACAGCCGGCGCTCCCAGCCACACCGCCAGCGATCAGCGTCAAGACCTTCCGTCGAGTGTATGCCATGTAGATTCCTGGTTGTACTCCGTTCGTTCGTAGATGCGGTGTAGAGGTTTCTAGTTTAGGTTTAGTTCATCAGTGAGTGGGAGTAAAATATCTTCGATTGATCCGAACGATTACTTATTGGGGTCCTCACAGTTTCATTCCCCCAGTGTTGATTTTCAGGGTGTAGTTCGGAACTGAACGAGCGAGTCTGCCAGTGGCGTCGTGCGCTGGTGCGCTCCACCAGTAACCCCACCTCAGTTGCGCCCCGGCCGGCAGGCCCACGCCTCCGACATATCCGTGAGTCTGTGGGAACAATCGTACCGTAATTGGAATGCGGGATGTCGAAGGTACGGTTCAGATGTCCCGACAGGGCGTTGAAAATCGACTAGCTGTCGTCTGGGAGTAAATCGTCGAGGAACCAGAAGCCGTTCACGAAGGTCACCGAGTCTCTAGATCTCTCACTGGCGAGTGCGGTTTCGACCCCTTGCCGGCCGCGATTCGGTCCTGTAGATTTACGCTTCGGTTACCGTCCTCCGCTGAGAGGCTGGACAGCCATGGCCGCAAGCGCGGCGTCGGCCTGCTCAACCTCGTCTACGGGTCGGTCGTCGGCGTTCGTTGGTCGACCAACTATGAACAAGAGTGATTCCAGTCTCTGTTCCCGGCGGTGGGCCGGGATCGCGCCCGCTACCGCAGGCACGATGGACCGAAGCGAGACGCGCGACCGCGCCGAGCGCAGCGCCCCGTCGTCCGAGTCAGCGCTAGCGAGCGAGGACACGACAGACGAGCACCGCGAGTCTGTCAGTGGCGTCGCGCGCTGGGACGTTCCACCTGCCACCCAGCCTCAGTTGGCCCCCGGCCGGCAGACCCACGCCTGCGATCTATCCGGGACTCCGTGGGACCAGTACCTCGACGTGTGCCAGCTGGAGCCACCCGGACCCGGAGCTTTTTGAGCGGTGACGGCCAAATCTGAATCGTACCGTTCTCATGTCACAGCCACACCTTTCTCCAGAGCAACAGCCATCCAACCAGCGTCAGATTCCGAGCATCGAAACGATCGGGCCGGTCGTCGACGAAGTGATCGACATCGCTCGGCGAGAACTCGATGCACCGCGGTCAGTCGAGATCGAGACGTGGGAAGATCGCGAGTTCTTGGTACGTATTAAACACTGGTCAGCACCAGGTGTGAACACTCGGTACGGATACGAGACAGCAATCCAGTATCACAGTGATCGGGAGATCGTCGAAGCCTTCCTGATCGAAGAGGATACACACACTGACGAGCGGGAACGACTACTGAAGACTAAACTGGGGGAAATCCCTGATCCAGTCGACGAAAAAATTGCGGAGTAGGCGACTCGGATTACTTGTTTGTTAGTTCTCGATGACAGCCCTCACAGACTTGATCGTACTCCTCATCGCGCTCTGAGTCATAGAAGGACCCCGCGCGAAACCGCTCAGGGTCATACTCAGTCTGGAACGTCTTCTTGCAGCGTGGGCATTGAATCTCTCCCATTGTCACCTCCTGGCGGCCTTGACTGGCCGCCACCCGCCTGCGGCCACACAAAATGGAGGTGTTCCGCTTGGGATACCGGGCCCAGATACCGACTAACCAACAGTACCCAGAATGCGCCGACTTTGTTGGTTAAGACGAAGACACCTTTACTCACTCAAGAACTCAGTTTTGTATGAGAGCGATACTGGTTGTCCTGTCAACCAAGGGAGTCACAAGGCTAAAGCCAGCCTAAGTTTATACTCTATGTACGAAACGCAGTCATGAGTTCAATAGATCAAACAGAGACTATACGCAAAGGGCTCTCGACTCGAGAAAGTCGACTCCTCTCACGACTCGCTGGCGCGGGCCACCAGATCATCTCCGTCGACGACATCGAGACGACGTTGGAGATCCCTCCGAACACTGCCCGAGAGATTGCCTCCCGCCTCACTGAGAAGGGGTGGCTTGACCGACTCTTCCCGGGTACATATCTCATTATCCCACTGACTGCCGGTGAGAAGGGCGTGTACACAACCCACGAATATCTCATCGCCGCCCACGTCGCTACGCCGATGTACATCGGCTATTACAGCGCTCTCAGCCACCACGGACTGACCGACCAAGTCCCCCGGACGGTGTACGTAGTCACGCCGGCCCGAGCCCAAAGCCGGGAGATCCATGGTGTTCCGTACCGCGTCACGACAGTCACTGAGCGGAAGTTCTTCGGCTTTGAGCCGACATCCATTGAAGGCACGACTGTGCAGGTCAGCGACCTAGAGAAGACACTGGTTGACTGTGCAGATCACCCCGAATTTGCTGGTGGCCTTCGAGAGCTCGCGACTGCAATGCGAACCGCCGACCAGCGGGGCTGTGCCTGGGACACCGTCGGCGAGTACCTCGAACAACTCGATAACGGAGCAGCGACCAAGCGGATCGTCTACCTCGCTGACCAACTTGGCATCAATCTTCCCACTCGCGAGGCCCTCGTCGAATCGTTCACGAGTGGGTACTCTCTGCTGGACCCAACGCAGCCTGACGCGGGCTCAAACAACAGCACGTATCGCCTCCAGATCAACGTCGAACCAGCAACGCTGGAGCCGACGGAGGCCTGATCGAAGTGATCAGTCAAGACCGACTCCGAATTCTCGCTCGCGAACTGGATGTTCGCCAAGGGTACGCCGAAAAGAACTACGTTAATTCGTGGCTCCTCTGGGGCATCTTCACGAGCGCCTACGGTGACAATCTCCTGTTCAAAGGCGGAACTGCGCTCTCTAAGCTGTACTTTCCGCAGTCATGGCGGTTCTCAGAGGACCTCGATTTCGGCGTCGAAGGAGAGTATCAGGGATCCAAGCGAGAGCTACGGACAGTCCTCGATACGATTTCCGACCGCTCTGGTATCGAGTTCGAAATTCGAGAGCATCATGAATCGCAGCAGGATCACTATCCGACCCACTACGTCGACGTTAGCATCCAGTACCGGGCAGTCCTCAACCACCCCAATACGACCAGTATTGACGTGATGGTCGACGAGCATGTTGCATTCGACCCGGTTCACCACACCCACACATACGAGGATATCCCCGAATTTAGCCTTCAGGCGTACAGCGTTGAGGAAATCTTCGCCGAAAAGCTCCGGGCGATCTATCAACGTGGGGCCGCTCGTGACTACTACGACCTCTACCAGTTGCTCGAAACTGATTCAGTCACGACTGACTTTGCTGACGTGCGACCCGCCTTCAAGGCGAAGTGCGAACACGACGAGCTCACAGCCACCCTAACAGATGGGTTGCCTGACGAGCAACGAGAGACTATCCGCCACCAGTGGGAGACCATCCTGCCGGACCTCACCGGTGATCCGCCGGCGTTTGAGATGGTCTGGAATCAATTGGACACGACAATCTCTCAACGAGAGTCGAGGTAGTCAAGGCCCGATATTGGCATCAGTGACCGGCTGCTCTCTCATTCGGAACTCCGGTCCTCGCTCTTCTGTAGAACAGTAGAAAGGCCTGATAACGATACAGCCAATGGTTGGCTCGACGAAATCACCAGGGATTGGGCGACCGAATGATACGAAGTGTAACTCACGCAGCGGTGCGAAACCCATCCACTGTTGGTTACCCCGCTGAAGAGGTTTCCGCCCACTCACAATATCTTAAACAGCGATGCAATGCGGCTTCTTCCTTTTCTCTTCGGCGGCAGGCCGGGATCGCGCCCGCCACTGCAGGCACGATTGGACCGGCGCGAGGCGCGCGACAGCGCCGAGCGCAGCGCCCCGTCGTCCTCGTGAGCGGTAGCGAACGAGGGCTCGACAGACGAGCATCGCGAGTCTGTCGGTGGCGTCGCGCGCTGGTACGCTCCACCTGCCATCTAGTCCAGTAGCTCCCGGGCCGGCTGGCCCACGCTTACGCACACACCAGAACATCAGCCCTCTCACAGCCACCGCCAGACTGACCCACGTCGGCGCGCCGTTGCGGTGGCGCTCCAGTCCGTGCGCGCGGTTGTCTCGCCGCCGCCCGGCTCGCCGGAGGCGGCGGCGAGGCCGCGTGCGCGAGCACCGTCGCACCGCCCGAGGAAGCCCCCCGCTCGATGGGGTGACGCCCCCGCTATCGGGCGTTAGTCTGCGGAGTGGACGAGACCCTGATGGGTGGCGGCCCCATGCTCAGTGTCGAAGAGGTCCGAACACTCGGGACAGCGGGCCTTCCCGAGCGTCACGGCGACCGCGCGGTCAGTGTCCCGCTCGTTGGCCCACTGATGGGTGTCCGACTCTGCTTCCCACGACGCCACGGTCGGGCTATCGCCGGAGGTGCTAAAAGCACAGCCAGCGTGTCCGGTGGGCGCGGGACCGTCGCCGCGCTCGATGATGCACATGAGCGTGTCGCTCGTGACCGCCACTGTCGCCATGCCGTTGTACTCGTCGGGCTTGCCCCCGGAGATTCGCACCCGGTCGCCTTCGTGGAGGGTACGGACCATTTCGCCGCCGTGCATGGACTTGCCCCAGACCGTGACCTTCGCGCTCGTTCCCTCGTCGTCTTCGAGGTACAGCACTTGATACTGGTTCCGAGCGTCGGGGTCCTCGATGATGTGGGTCACTTCCCCCTCAACGGTACACTCGTAGCCGTAGGGCGAGACATCCGCGATAGGCGTGGGTGATTCCAGTTCGTCGCGGGCTTCCGCAAGCACGGTAAAGGACGCCTCATACAGGTCGTTGCAGTCGCCCATCTGCCCGGAGACCAGGGCCGCGAGTCGGCGAGCCTCCGCGGCTTGTGACAGACTGGTCTTGTCTGCCAGCGTCGCGGCCTGCTGGTTGACTCGGGCCAGCGTGTCGCGGTCCATCCACTGCCGGGGGTCAGCCGGCGAGCGGAAGCCGTCGGCACGTTCCGTCTCGGCTTCGGTGAGCTGGCGAGCCGAGGCTTCGCGGTCGGGACCGTCGACGTGAGCGCGTGCGACCTTGGAGTGTCGGGCTTGCTCGGCTTCGCGTGCGTGGCGCTTCTCTTGCTGTTCCAGAGTTTCGCCAAAGTATCGGTCCGGCCCGACTTTGGTCGAGCGGGTCCAGTCGTATGCCTCCTCCTGACGGGCGTAGTAGTTGCCACGGCTATCGCTCCCTTTGTTCATCCGGAAATCGAGTTCGTCGCCGTTCTCGGTCTCTGCGACCTCCTCTAGAAGTTGCTCGGGACCGCCGTCGACGTGGGCGGAGAGGGTAACCGTCCGGTTGCTGGGCGATGCTTTCTTACCGCTGGAATTGGTAGCGTACATTGTCTTTCGGGTTCCTACGGAAAGACACTTGTCGGGTGTTACAGCACCCGATTTCTGCGGCGTGAAACTGCTTCGTGAGCGCCGCGTGCGTCGTGCCTTTCCGTACTTAAGGACACGGGTGCATACAACTTAAAGATAACGGACAAGATTGATTGTTTCAAGTGCAATATTCGGGTGTCTGAGTGGTGTCTAAGCGGTGTATTGCGTTTTTGTTTTTGAGGGAAATTAGTATATAAGGGCGGTGTGGGTTTGACACCCCGGCGGGCGGTCCTATTGTGTGCGGTTGCGGTGAGCCAGCATCCCGCGCGGCCAAGCGAGTGCCGGATGGGTGAAAGCCCGGCAGCGCAACGGAGTGAGCAGCCCGGAACACAGGGCACTCCGTGCCCGTCCTCGTTCCGGCGAGGGAGCGCCGGCCGCGAGGGTTCCTCATCCAGACCGCGCGCGACTCTGACGCGTGCGTCGACTACTGCTGTGCTGCAGTAGTCGGGTGGGACTGAAAGGGGCACGCCGCTGGCGCTTGCTGGAGTCGGTTCAGCGGCCCCTATCCGAACGGAGTGAGGATATGTCGCTGAGCGACCGCCAGCGGCGTGGGGCTTTCAAGATGTGCTGGTCCGACACCGAACTCGTCGTCACGATACTGTTTGGAGTGGTTCCAGTACAGCATGCCCCAGCAGTCTCATAGCAGTCAGTAGTGCCTCCGAAGTTAGTGTTCCGAGTTGCGCCGCTAGCAGTGCCGTGATTACTACTGTCTGTACTTTTGCCTCCCTCCAGACCGTCACGAGTGCCACACTACTCGACTCCAGACATAGCAATGCCAGAAGCCTTCCCCCGCCATGCACGCGACCCTTCCACTTTGGACCCGTTTCGTCCCTTCTCCGTCCTCGTCCCGGCTTCGGAAAGAGCGAGAGTGCCGCCCAGCGGCGGCTGCCCGGGGGCAGAGCGCACACCAGCCAGCCATCCGTTCCTGCCCGGCCCGTCAGTCCCACTCCGACACACGCTCGTCTCTTGTGTTCTCAGCCGGCCTGCCAGCCCCACGCTGTTATCCACCAGCCGTCCGTCCGTTTCGCCCGCCTGTCTGCCCCACGCTGCAAGTGGTCGACTGCCAGCGCAGTGCAGTCGTGTCCCTTGCGTCTCCAAGCGTGGTCGGGGTCTCAATGTGGGCGTCTTCTGCGTCGGGGAGTACTAAACAGAAGGGATGGCGACGATCAGACTAGCCGAAAACGCTCTCATAAGTCATCATCGTGGACCAGATTTGGACCTACGAATCTGGTGATCGAGTTAACGTCGCTATCGAGCTTGAGTCGGTGAGTGAGGCCAATGAATTGGCTGGAAAAGTCTGGATTGTCTAAGCACCGTTTAGTCCAGCGATCGGACCAAAGTATCTAATCCTCAGGGAGCCCACCCAGTTCTCAGGCACTGAACGACTATGTCGAAAGCCTCTGTGAACTTCGATAAGCAATCACTGCTGTCGAGGCTGACGCCCAAAGATAGGTTAAATCATCGAATAGTAGAGTGGGAATGCTATCTAGAGACTAAACTACCGTATTTCAGCAAGAATCTTACCCATACCGTCGGCATCTAGCTCGGCATCGTCGAGCCATTTTTGTAGCTGCTTTCGTCCGTAGAGAGTGACGTCTGAGTTGTCGGCGGCTTCTCTAGCGCTGTTGGTGTATTGTGAGGTGGTGACTACAGCGGCAGTATCGAATTCGTATTCTGGGTTCCGCACTGTGGCACCGGTGTATATTTCTTGAACTGCGCTGTTACCAACCGGGTTCTGTTTATCGTAAGCTTTTGCTTGAATGCCGACTGTCTCCGATTCACGAAACCAGACGACGTCGACGCCTTGGTCACCGGAAGCTTCGGTGACCTGGGCTTCACCATCGACTCGACTAAGAATCTCGGCGAGAATGTGTTCGAACTCGTATCCAGAAACAAGTTCCAGATCGGTGAGATCCATGTACCGGGGGGAACGAGCAGACGAATTCCTTGAAATGCTATCGTAGGCAGTAACTCGTTCAAGCTCTTCACGCACAATCGCGACGGCGCGGTCGTGAGGGACCTCTCTGTCCCAACGGCCTTCGATGAGCGCCTGTGCTTGGGCGTTGACAGATGCGTCAGTCGTCTCTAAGAATTCCGCAAGTGAGTCCGAAGTTTGGAGTTGGTCCTTGAGAGTGTGCTGGTCGGTCATTAATAATCCCCAATAAGCTGTTTTAGCATCCCTGCGCTGTGTCGATGAGCTTCTTCGTCAGATTGGATATCAAATACGATCAGTTTGTTGCGGCCAAGCAGTTGCTTTCCAAGAATCACCATGTACCTCTCGTTCCTTCCAGCCTTCACTGAGCGAAACTCTTCGACGACATTTTTTGGAATCTTTTCAGTGTCTGTCTCACCTATTGAACGACAGGCAGAGCACCATCCGTCATCTAATTCGTTGCTGGCGTAAGCTATGTCACAGGAACTGCAAACCTTGCGATGGGACTCACACACCTGCCCGGAGCCGACGATTTTCATGTTGCGATGTTCACTGCATAAGGCTTCGTTGCCGACTGAGCAGTGGACTACGTGCGTACCACAGAAACCACGGCCGGTCTGCTCTAACTCATCAGAACACGGTGTGCAGTACTCGATGTGGGTATCGCAGAGAGTGTCACCGCACGTGACACAGGCATCACCGTGGTCGGAACAAACGCTATCTCCACATTCGTTGCACTGTCTGACGTGCGCTTGACAACGAGTGGATCCACAATGGTCACAGGACTCAGTATGAGTGTCGCAATGATAGGTATCGCAGTCTGTGCAGTGCGTTAGATGCGTGTCACAGTGGAACTCGCCACAGGTATCGCACGCTTCACCACACAACCGGCACTCTGTACCTCCACAGGCTTGACATACCTCACTGTGGTCAGCACAGATCGGTGAGTTACAGGATGAGCATGTCTGCCGACAGTCGCTGCACACGGGCTCCCAGCAAATTTCGCACTCAGAGAATGTAGAATCTCTTTCACAGGCGTCGCAGTACGATAACCCGCAACTACGGCAGGTTGTCGCGCATGGATCACCCACGAGATGTCCATTCACACACAACTGTGGTAGGACTCCATTGGTGAGATCTTGTGAGCAGACTTCACAATCCAACCCTTGGAAGTCATCGGTAGCGGGGAGATACGACACTTCAATGTTCTGCTCAGTGTGTGACGATTTTATTTTCAGTGCCAGTGTGCCACGGGCGTACGTGACTTCGGTGACGCCGAGCAATGACACATCAATGTCGACCTCATTCCGTTCGATTACTTCATCAATTTCTTGACTCTCCTCTGAATCTAATTCGCGTTTTTTCTCCTGTACCTCCCCCTTGAGCTGTTCTAACTCTTGTTCAGCTTCCTTTCGGTTCTTGATGTACCTGCGACGCGTCTCATCCTTTCGCGCTTTCCGGCGCTTTTTCTTCCATTTTTGAATTTCTTTCTCTTGCTCACTGATCTGGCTATCAAGTTCGCTCCGGCGTTGTTCGTACCAGTCACTAATTTCAGCTATCCGTTCGCCCGCAGTCTCATCAGCCTCTTCGCGAATATCGGAGACGATAGGCCTCGAGCGGTCAATTACCGCCTGCTGTGCTTCCTCAAAGGCCTGTTGAACCCTCCTCTGGGAGATATCACGTGCGGTGTGTTCGTTGTTCTGTTGGAGGAGTTGCGGGAGATGTGCCGTGAGCCGGGCAGTAAGGTCTGGGAGCCGAGCCCCGTTCTCTGGGTCAACCGTCACGGAAAACATCTCCTCAGTGTGGAACGATGAAGGCGTCTCGAACTGCACTTGGAAATGGAACGCCAGCGCAAAGTCGGATGTTCGTTTGCTGAAATCAGTGACGCTCACACTCAACGACGATTCTTGCAGTACTAATGGAGGTTTGACCTGTAATTCGTCTTCAGTTAAACGCAATTGTCCAACTGTGCCCGGTTGCTCCACTAAATCCAGGAGCGCTGAAAACACACGCGTGCCTGGTTGGACGAGCAGGTCACCAGCGCCTAATTCGCGATCTGCGGGGTCGAATACAAGGGTACCGTTTTCACGGTCCAATCGGTTAGCGAGTTCACGTGGGAATGTGACCTGCCACTTTGCACTGTTAGATTCGTCAACCTCTGCACCGTAGTTTTCCAGTACTGTCTTTGTGAAACGCTTGATATTGACGCTATTCAGGATTGACGTATCTACTTCTGAGTTCATACGTCCCTCCGCATCACAGCGTTCAGAATCTGTGACCGCAGATGACTTGTGTAGAGATATCTATAGGTCATGCCTTGTTATCTCCTGTCTCAAAGCCGTCGAACACTTCTTCGTTGAATTCTTGAGCTTTCTTTGCGGCCTCTTTATCGTCTTTGAGGTCAACAGCCATATCTTCAAAGTTATTCTCAAGCTCTCGCTCTGAGCCGGCTTCAATGAGTTGTTGGAGGACCTCCTGTTCGAACTGCCCACTGGACTGCTCCCGCTCAGAGAGAATTTCTTTTAGCCCCCCGACAGTTTGGTGGAAGACATCAATTTTCCCATAAAGCTTTTCGAGAACGTAGTCTTCTACCGTCCCCTCCAATGCGAGGTTGTATACGTAGACGTCCCGGTCCTGACCGATTCTATCGATGCGCCCAATCCGTTGCTCAACGCTCATCGGGTTCCAAGGGAGATCGTAATTGATGATAACGTTGCAGAACTGAATGTTTCGACCTTCACTAATTGAGTCAGTGGTGACGAGGACACCCCCACGTTCCTTGAATCGCTGAATCTGGTTGTCTTTCTCTTCGCTTGATAACGATCCACTCACACGGTGTACTGGGACATCGTTGCCGCCAGCGCCTGCATGCAGCGCGTCCACGATAGCGTCTTGTGTGGCGCGAAACTGGGTAAATACGATTGTCCGACCAGTATCCATCCGCTGGTTTACACTACGGATGATTTCCAAGAGCTTCTCCTGCTTCGTGGTTCGGTCGATTTGTCGTGCCTGCTTTGCAATTGAGAGGAGCTCATCGCGCTCTTTACCTCGCACATCTCGTCCATCACCGTCCAACCATTTTTCAACAGTACTGAGAACCGCCCACGGTGAGCTCACCACCTCTTTCTGCAGCATCAGCATTACGAGGTGCTGTCCAGCCTGTTTTGAGTAGTGATTCTTTACATAGTCTGTGACAGCACTGTACAGGGATTGCTCCTGCCGACTGGGTTTGAATGTCTTTGTCCGCACTTGGCGATCTGTGAAATCAATCGCGGTGTCCCCACGCTTGTGACGAATCATCACCGACCGAAGTTGGCGGTTCAATTCGGCAGCATTTTGCACCCCGCCAGAATCATCCTTCGGAAGATACCGCCGTTCAAATTCACTCTCGGTGCCAAACAGCCCGGGCTGAATTAGATTTGTCACATTATATAGGTCTGTAATGTCGTTCTGAACGGGTGTTGCAGTAGCGAAAAAGGCATATTGATATTCGATGTCGTCTACGAAGTCGTAGCGGTTGGTGTCTTGGTTACGCAGATAGTGTGCTTCGTCGACAATTAGTGCGTCCCATGAACGCTTCTGAATCTCGTTGGCATAGGAATCCCGCTTTGCAGTGTCAATGCTGGCCACGATTTTATCATACTCGGTAAAACCTTCGAACCCATCATCATAGTTACAGACGAACTCAAGCCCGAATTTTTCACGCATTTCTTTCTGCCATTGCGTCGCAAGCTGTGCTGGTGTGAGGATTAAGAATGTATCATGGGCCTCACGAAACACCATCTCTTTCAGCACCATCCCAACTTCAATCGTTTTTCCCAACCCAACCTCATCTGCAAATAGTGCTTTTCCGTCCATCTGGAACAAAGCTCGATGTGCGGCGTCCAGCTGATGTTCCAGCAGCTGGACTTGATCCGAAATCTCTTCGAGAGATTGTAGCTCTTGTTGGCTTTGTGCGATTGAAAGTCGATTTGCTTCGATGTTAAGCAGATGGTCTGAAAGATCTTCGTCAGTCGATGTGCCGATCTTATCGAGTATGTTGGGGGAGTCTTCTAACTCGAAAGTGGTGTCGACGAGCGATTGGTCGTCTGTTGCCATCTAATTACGATATAGAATCATTAGGTGGAATTATAAGTTGTGGCTGAGAATGTCACCTCGATTGTATTTCCCGGTTCTATACCCCTCTTATCGGCTGTAACTTAATTTAAGCTCAACTGCCAGGGGGAGGTCTTTTTATATGCCGGCCACTGTGAGAGCGTTTGGATATTCGCAGCCACTGGGTGGGGCTGCCGTCAGTTGAGACAGGGCACCTATTTGCCGCCGTGTGGTTGGCCTTGGAAGACCTCACCACTGGTCTGCGCCTGTCGATGCTGGGCACGAACGTCTGGTTGGTCGTCGGCTTCGGTATCTGAAGACTGTTCGTCGACGGACTGCTGTTCGGTGCTCATGATCGGGAAACCCCTCACCCAGTGGGGGGTCACAAAATCGCCTCTAATACTGCCGTCAGACTGGTATCGCTACGGCTCTATACGCTTGTAACAACCACCAAGTTGGTCCGTTGACGCTGTACTTTCTATACGACCCCGTTAGATGACGAAATCGATCTGACGGCACCACCATGGTTTAATCACACAATGCACTAGAGAGGGCTTACACAGTAGCGTTAATTTGTAGTCGGCCAAACATCACCAGTGGGCAGAAGACCTGCAGTGAATGGCAAAACACTCCGCACTTGCTGAAAATCTATTTTGAGGACTCAAATACTCTTTCTGGGTCCGTGAATAGCTTCGTAACAGATGATTCAGGCCCAAACATCTCTGCAAACTCATTTTCGTCGTACATGGGGATGTCCTGAATATTACCCCCACGTGCTGTACTCTTGTTGAGATGAAGATAGGGTTCGTTATTTTTCTTCCCCCGATCTCCATACCGGATATACTTTTTATCCCCAGCAGAATTTGTAATCTCTGCGACTGTAATCTGTCCACGCCCCGATTCATAATCGTCGGCAATGCACGCTAATTCCCCCTTTTCAAATGCCTTGACATAACACTCATCCATCGATGAGAGTAGTTGTCGCCATTCTTCAGGGCTAAAGAACAACCGGCCACCGTTCTTAGACCCCTCTTCATAGACGCTCTGAAATACGACCGCTACAGGAACCCTTTCAGTCTCTTCGTAGGGCTCGATCGCTTTATGAGGGATTTCTACATCCTTTTTGAGTCTGATTGAATTCTCACCCGCCGTATAGGATGACGTTCCAATCTGTTCCCATGATACGACCAATTCATTCTTCAGTAACTTTCGGTATTCAGAAAGCAGCAGTCTAACTGTTTCTCCACTAATTTCCTCCCCTGAGATCTCAGTTTTACCGATCTCATCAACAGGAGTATTCAACAGTGCCCCAATTTGCTGACTGAGTGCTTCCCATGTTACAAGATCGAACTCTGACGCTTCCAACTCGCGGGCATGATCTTGTAATTGTGACTGATTGAATGTACTGCCTTCTTTCGCTTCTACTCCGACAACGAGTTCATCATTAATCTCGATCGTTATGTCTAGCCTCCTCGGCTCTTTCGGTGGCTGTGACGGATCAAGCTCAGTCACATCTGGTTTGTCGTAATCATGGCCCTGGGTAGCTAATCCTATGAGCGCCGCGTCATCTGACCGTTCTGCCGACACTGCAGTATTTTCTTGAGCTTTCACCGTGACACTACTTGGATCAATAGTCTGTAAATTGATATCGTGGTCTACTGGGTCAACTAGTGTTTCCAGCATCTTCCGTGAGATATCCCAAGGAAGTTTGTTCAACAACCAACAGAGGTTCTTCGTTGCATTATCTTCTTTGTGGCTCCCGTGATGTGCGAACAACAACTCTTCTGCACGTGTCATAACTATTTCTAATAAGACAGCGAAAAAAACCTATTGGTACACAATTGTATTCGATTGGGTATTTCATATATGGATATTCTAACTAGTTAGTATGTAGCAGAAAAGTTACTTGATAATGAACCCAATTTCAAATCTTCCATCTCACATTTCGTCCAATTTCTATATAGTGAGCACCCCCATGACAATTCGCGTCGTCTATTTCGGCTTTTGCACGAGACGTCAGAGCACCCATAGCGATCACCAGCCACTCGGTTCCAGCGGGGAGGTCATGCAGTCGGTCCTGCACTGTCGGCCAAGTCACTGGACCTCCACGGTAGAATTGCACTCGGAGGTCTTTGTGTGCAAACTGGAGTTCGACCTCATCTTTAACGAACACAACCGTGGCCTCTCTCGCAGATGGAGTAAATGCGTCATAGTCACGCACCAACGCTAGAAGGACCCCTGCTAACCCTCGTGCTGAGAGGGTTGCAACCGTGTTGTCGAGCAATACAGTACCGGGAGAGTTAGGAAGTGTAACGCTCTCGACAGTGAAGTCTCTCTTGGAGTGGGAATCATCGGAGAACACGCACCCCTCAAACCGAAAGAGACATTTAGCACTTTGGGTTTTAGCAACTGAATAGTCAGACGTACCGTTGTACGTCGAATCTTTGTATAATAGTCAGAGTTAGATAATGAGTTGATGAGGGATATCGCGGCAAACTGCTATACCCGTGGTTGTGTCTTCAATGGTTTCTACTGGGTATAAAATCCAGCGGTTTTAGCGTTCATATTGGCATCCTTACTGTTCTATGATGCTGCCTCTACACTCAATCCGATACACAAGAATAGTCCGCCGAGTTGCAAAACTTTAATATACTAGTTTCGCCAGAACCGCCAGCGATATACATCACGTTTCAGTCTATTCGAATAGATGTCTTGGCCTGATGAGAGAACCCAAGCGTCTGCTGGCACCTCAGATGAGACCTTCGTGAGCTGGGAGTTGACGTATGAACGGGGGTTTGCCTCAGCACCCGATGATTCCGAAAGCGCACTTGGGATGGTCCTCTTGATGCTGTTGGACACAAATCGAACAGACGAGTGGGAGGACCGCCGGAAGTGCGCCGCCATCGCACGAGACCACTCTGATCTCAACGTCCCAGAGATCGCTGGTCTGCTTGGGATGGAGCCGATGGGAGTCCACCATGTCTCAGCCGTTAGTGAGCCGCCTTGGACGTTAACTCACCCGGAAGAGAATCGTCGGGTGCGATTACGTCGAGAGATCGAGACGAGGTAGCCAACGAGGAAATCGTGACTCTGAGTTAGTTTGATAGCTGCTCCTCACATCCTACTCGAACGCCAGTCGCTCTCCATTCCGGTCAGAAATCGAAGTTCCTTCGATACGTTGTTGAACGCGTTCGATGTCGTACGGAACCCGATAGAGATCGACAGACAGGTCGGATAAATCGACGATTGCATATGCGGCATCTGGATTGCCGTCACGAGGCTGGCCAACACTGCCGGGGTTGATCACGAGTCCGTCATTGAATGTTTCGGCGTGTTGGATATGCGTGTGACCTAAAACGAGGACATCCTCATCCTCAAGTAGCGTTGGCACAAAGTCAGCCGGTTCTGTGTATCGGTCTTGCTCGTCAGGAGGGTCATGAACGATTTTGAGCCGCTCGTCGAACAGTCGGAGTTCGCGAGGAAGATCTCCCAACCATTCGATATCATCCGCCGAAAGGACTCGCCGGGCATATTCGTCGCCAGATTCCCAGGTCATCCCCCTGACGACCTCGCGGTCGTGGTTTCCCACGACGGTTGGGATCTCTCGGTCCCTGATCATGTGTAGACACGCCTGAGGCGATGGCCCGTAGCCGACGATGTCACCGGCACAGACGAGCGCATCAACAGGTTCCATATCGTCGAGGACCGCTCTCAATGCGACAGCGTTGGCATGAATGTCGGAGAGTAAGCCGATACGCGTCGTCTCGGTCATCGTGTCTCTGAATTTGGCATGTGGATCGTGATTAACCTACGGGCCAGCCATCGGCGTCTGATCATTGGTCAACGGCTGAGTCCGGGGTTCTGAGTTCCACATCGACATGGACCACAGTTCGGGTCGTGCGACTACCAATCGGTATCCGTGTAACCTCGCCTGAAAGAGTGCTGCTTCGGCCCTACCTACTCGCCTTCGCAGAGTAGGTAGACGTGGTCGGCATCGCTAATCTGGATCTGAATCTCGCCGAGCGGCTCGTAGGTTCGCTCCTTGCCGAAAATCCGGTAGAGGTTGCCTTTCTCCAGTTCGAGCGATCAGAACGTTCCACCACAGGCCGGACAGGAGGGTTTGTCACCATCCGTCGACGGAACCACGCTGAGCTGGCAGTGGTCACACCATAACCGTCGCTCGCGGGTTCCATCTGGTGTGTTATGGGTCATGGTTGGATATACGTCTGCTGGGATAAGAGTTCCACTACCCGTTAACCAACGCAACGGAGCCGAACGTCCCTGTGTTGGTTAACCCACAGTCGGGCATTGACAATTTCGGACCGATCTGGAGTAATCACCCGGTCAGTAGTAGTGCAAACGACCCAATAATTAACTTTTCAACTGAGTTAAATTATGTCCATAATGTCTAAGTGATTTTGTGCTCCTTGTTAGCCATGGATCGATATATAGCGAGATTCGTGAGTTATTTTCCAAAAATTTTCATTCTTTGTATCGGGGTCCTCCTCATTACGAATGCATCGCTGATTGGTGTCATGGGGACAGTGTCTGGGAGACCGTCAGATGAACTGCAGCAAAACACTCCTTCACAGAGCGCCTCACAGGCCATCCCGATGGAAAGCGATTGTGACTTTTCCGGCGAGTACCGGTTCGCTGTCGAAGATGGAAAGGTCGGTGAGGTCAGAGTTGAACGGCCCAAAAGCCTTGATAACTTGGAACACCCTCGAAAGACGGTCACAACGTTTGCAGATGTGACCCGATTGCTCAATGTTTCTGATTCAGATCAAAACACAACCGTTGGAGTCGTTTCTTCAGAAAATATTGACAGTTGGGGATTTGCATCAGGAGATAACGTGTGTCTTAAAGGGGATAGTCGGGCGCTCTGGGATGGGTTGATGACCCACGAGTATCTCCATACTCGGCAAGAGTTTGCAGTCAATTCGGAGATGGAATGGATTATCGAAGCAAGCGCATTCTACTATATGGCAGTACTCCCGTATGAACGTGGGACGATGAGCCAATCCCGTGCTAACGAACGACTTAGAGAGCCATCATGGAAAGAATATACCGATGATGGCAAAGCACCAGTGTTGAAAGGCAATTCAAGTTATCGCGTGTGGTCTGGACGGGGTGCGCCAGTGCTAGCTGCCTTGGACCGAGAAATTCGAAATCGAACGAATGGAGACCGGACCCTTGAGCATGTCTTTCAGCGAATGAGCGAATCGGACAGAGAGATTACATTTAGTAATTTCAAACGAATTGTCGCAGAGGTTGCGGGTGAGAACATGGATGCTTGGCTCAAACGCTACGTAGCGGGCACAGAACCTGTCGGCCCACAGCAATCACAAGTAAATGGCCTCACATTGACTGCTCCTGCTGCGAATCCGGAGGTGGACATTGAGAGTGTCAGCATGAGCGGGAAGCAAACTAAGGGAAATCCAGAATCTCCGCACCTCACCATCCCCGAAGATCAATTGGAGTATCTCGCTGTTAACATCAGTTCCTCGGCGGAATATCCGACCTACCCAACAGTTCGGGTCTTCGCGACCGATTCGGAACAGGGCCAGACAGAACTCGGAACCAGACGGAATACTGGTATCGAGGGGCCGACAACCCTTGTCTTCCCACCTAGTTCAGAGTCCGCAGGGTCAGTATCCAATCTTGAGCCAGGAGAGTATACTCTGAGGATAATAGCAGGACAAACCAAGATGTATGTGACGCTAAGTGTAGTTCAGGAAAAGACCTCAAGTGCAACGTCTACGCCAACAGAAACCTCAACCAGAACATCTCCGCCAACAGAAGCACCTACACCGACCACAGAACGTACGGAACAGGTCGAGGAACCTGATGACAATCTATCAGATTTGATTGATAGAGTGTCTCGGTGGTTTGACTCACTGTTCTAGGAGGCGTTGGTACTCACTGTCGAGGGCCCCGATAGAGTGAGAGCAACGATGCCACAAAGAATATGCGCATTTGCGCGGGACATGGAATCACTACCTCGCTTGATGAATTCCGATACTAACAGTAGCTCTTTGATCTGTTTCAGATAGTCTCTAATATGGGCACACCAGCAGGATTTCGATTCAGTGGCCGCGCACTAATCATGATTGCAGTCGCAGCGTTCGTCATAGCTGGCCTATTCTTGTTCGTTGCCCCGGATACGGGGACCCAAGTTCTCGTCACGGAGGTGGATGACTCGGAAGTCTCTCCGGATGAGGAGGTGCTGAGGTACAATAGTCTTTCAGAAGGGGGCCAGGAAGTATTCGACCAAGGACTGCGTGCTGATGGATTTCTCAGGGTATATCAGTCACCGTCAGATTTCGACTATCCAACGGGTGATACAGTGGCCGCTGCCCGTGTCGAAAAGAACGGGACGATATACAGTATACTCACCGCCTCAAGATGCAAGCTCTGTGGCTTCGTGGATGTGTTTGGCTACGGGGTTGGGCTCGCTGGGATCGTCCTGTTAGTGTGCGGGGCGTCTCGCTTGGTGAATAGGGAAGCCGACGCACGAGCTGATGATCGGTAGCGTGTCCGCTTGAGTTTCCGAAAGAGAGGAAATACTGTCGTTAGCGAAGAGCCTGAATAGCAGGCAACCGAGGTGAAAATATCTGAACGGTTGTTCTTTGGTGTCGCTACGTGGCCATCAACTACTCAGTGCGCTCCGAGTTCTTCGCGAACACGGAATTCCAGCAAGTCTACCCGCTCCTCTAGGTCGGACACTCCTTCGTCAATCTCGTCCTCAATCTCTCGAAACCGGCCAGAAAGCGTTCCAAAGGATGAATCTGGGTCCGGATCCTTCACACCGTCAATTTCTGCGGTCGGTGATATACCTGTGCCGTCGGATGGAAAGTATAGTCCAGCATCTGCCTCGTCTTCGGGAGACACACGCCGGAACGTAACCTCGGAACGCCAGTACATCCGTTCAAGTAGGGTTGCGACTATAGACTGGCGAGCGGCTTCGGCTCCGTCAACAGCACCCTCCCCGACACACGCTTGTCTCTCGCGTTCTCAGCCGCCCTGCCAGCCCCAGATTGCTGTACAATCACGCCGCTAAGATGAACACGCTCCCGATAGCGTATACTGAGACAGATTTCAAATCAGTATAGTTGAAGTAATCAACCGAATAGTTGAACAGCAACATCGCGCCAATGATCATCGCACCTAGCCGAGTCGTGGAGGGTACTGCGTACACTACATCTGCGACGACTGGCTCAAGTTGTTGGAGTCCCCAACCGAGGATAAGCATACCAGCAAAGAATGGGAGTGCTTCTACCTTCCCCTTAAATTGGTTACTACCGGCAGTTTTGACGTATCGTTGGCCACTTTCGAACAGGAACCCGCCACCGATCAGTCCAGCGGCACCGTACAGAAATGCGTTGAATATCTCAGCTGTATAGTGTGCTATCATGCAGGAGAAACAAGCATATCACCTGTAAAAAACCGTCATTACTGTTCTAGTCGATATCCGGACATATATCGCTGTACACGCCCGAATACGATGGTTTAACCGGCTGTGTATTCCGACTCACCAGGCGTATGAATTTTCTCAAGTACTAAATCTTACTTACCATTTATTATGCTCGGACAAAAGTGAATAGCCATGCCGATTCCAGAGGAGGTTGAAGACAAATTAGATGCAGATCCAGCGTGGGCCGTTCAGCACGCGGATATCATTCAGGTAATGGACGAAACGTCTAAGTCCAAACCGTGGTCGCGGTATATGATCCAACAGCATCTTGACTCAGACCCAGCAAAAAAGACAGTCCAAGACAGACTTGATGAACTAGTTGAGTTGGGTGTTCTTGAACGGTACAAATACTCTAATCTGACATTGTATGATTTAGCATACGACCCGATACTGACAGACGGTGGCCGACTAAAGGATGCAAATTTAATTGAGCTAGCGACTCTCCGTGATCGAACCGGTGCCCGAGACCTCGCTGCGGGTGCAATTCTGTCAAGCTTTGCGTTCCTTGCACTTGCAGTGTTGGCTGAAATGACGACACTGGCATCAGAATTCAGAATTACCAGTAATTTCTATGCAGACACAGCTATAATTTTGTACGTGTTCGGATTTCTAATCATATTCATATTAGGATCCATACAGAAGGTTGAACCATGGCTTACATCGGTTGAACTTCCTTGGTAGTGGGGAAGCTTGTCAGAAGAGGCCGAGTAACCTTTTGAAGCGGCCTGTGATGCTGGACATCGCGATAACCTCGATCTCGACAAGACAAGAACACAGTAGCAGCTGCTCGCCACACGCGGGGCACTCCTCGTAGTCACACAACTGATGGTGGAGCTCGCCTTGCTCGACGCCACAGGCAGGACATGAGCGGTTGCGCCACCGTTCGGGGTCGATCACAGCAGTTGGCTCACCACTTTCGAGGGTTTGCCGCTCGTAGGTGAGATACTGGCTGCCCTCGCCCCACGGAATCGGGTCGAAAGCCTGTCCGTCGATTGGTAGCGTTTCTGCATACATGCCGACGCCGACTGTGGCCGACGGCAGTCGGGGCAATACATCTACCTGTCATCCCGGGGACGGCCTGAAAGACCTCGCCACTGGCCTGCGCTTGTCGATGCTGGGCACGAACGTCTTGCTGGTCGTCGGCTTCGATATCATTGGCCGACTGTTCGTCGACGGACTCGGTAGCCAATTCGGCTTGAATCGCTTGTGCCGCCCGCCGTACTCGCTTGCGCTCTTCCACAGTGCCACTCACGCCTCAACACCCTGGACAAGATCACCGACGAGCGACCCACCAACGTGTGGCCCAGCGTCCCACCCTGTTTCAAAATGTTGGTCAGTTAGTCGAGTGATGTGCCATAGACATTTGCTATGGTGGGGGAGGAGAATACAGGGCACATCACGGTACACGAGTTCTCTGACTGATCGTTAGGATTAAATAACGAACTCGCCTGTCATTGAGTCACTTCCTGACCTACGATGAACGTCTCATTCAGACTCTCGATACGCAAACCAGAGATCATCAATTTTCAATCGTGAATCGATCACTGCTTATCCCCGTCGCGTGCATCCTTCTCCTGTTATTGGCAGGCTGCTCAAGTACTCCGGACTCGGTCGGAACAGAAAACACGAGTGTGCAGGAAGCCGACGGTAAACTGACAGACGAAAAAAAGAACCAGACGAACGATACCAGTAACAGCCGGACTGAAGACACCGTTACATACCCTTCGGGGACGGACGAACGGCAGATTACGAATGTCTCCATGCTGTTCCAAGAACACTACCGCGTGCTTCTCGGTAGCGATTACGAGGCGAGGTTTGACTTCACTGGCGATTACTATCTCAGAGACGCTGGACAGTACTCCGAAGTCACCCAGATATGGACGATACAGAGCGATCTCGACGACAGAGACCGAATGTTCGCGCAGACAAATACATTCGGTGATGGCAACATCTCCAGCCGAACCTGGTACGATGACGGAGGCGTTCTATATGTGCAGGCAGGTGGACAGTCCGCCGACGGGACTGAGCATGAGCCGTACTACTACGTCGACCGGCAGTGGACGGAGTACGGATTTGACGTGCACCATACCATGTTCACCCGTATGGTAAAATACCCAGTCTACGACCGATTCTTCACCGAACACACTCCCCGTCACTCCAACACTGTCGTCCAAGATGGCGACACCTATCACGTCTACACGGTTCCGAAGGCCGAAGATGATACGTCCGGGCGCATCCTTGTCAGAGAGGACGGGTTCATCAAGTCCATCCAGATCAATACGACAGTTGACGACCATAGAGCGACGTTTTCGAGAACTGTGACGTTACGCGATGATGTCAACATTGATGAACCGGATTGGAAACAGAAAGCGATACAGGCTGAACAACGACACAACAGCGGCAGTGGCGGAGGTGACACGGCTGCTGACGGGTGCGGCACGAACGACGGAGATCCAGATTACAACGAAGACAATGATCGTGACAATGACGGCCTCTGTGACGAGAGCTGATCTCCGGTGGGGTAGTGTTTTGCTCACTTACACCGTCGATACCACGTGCTGATACCCGGCCTGTGACGGCGTCGGTTGTAACGGCAACTCAGCCTGCGCTAACTCCTAGAGCACTTCTAGCGGGAGACCCCCCGGACCACATGACACAGCATCCAATGTCCACTGAACGTACTGACTCGCGCTCGGCGCAAGCACGTCCACGGACTCAGTCGCTACGTCATCCTGAATCGCCCGAGCAGCACGCCGCACTCGCTTGCAATCTTCCACAGTCCAACTCATGCTTCCACCGCCCGAACGAGATCCCCGACCAATAACCCGCCGACGTCCGGGCCGATATCCCACACTCGGTCACCACGCGTATATTCGCACCACTCAGCAAGCATCTCGAACGGCGTCTCGGCTAACACAACTTTCTCAGCGTCGCCATCAACCGCCACAACAGCCACGGCAAACTCATAGCTATCCCAGTAGTGGGCTGTACCCTCGCCGTCGACGCCCAGGAAGAGCGGTCGCCCTTGGGTGAGTGTTTCGCAGAGAGTTAGGCAGTACAGACAAAGGATTGACAACTCAGAGGTGACCGAGATGGGGCAGGGACGGTTCTATGTATAAGCTGGTATATGAAGTGAGATGATACTACCGGTGGGTTCAGCATCGTTAAATTGGATATCGCCGTCCAATCGAGACATGATTCGTTTGACTAACCACAACCCCATCCCACTGCTGTGTGTCAACGAATCAATGTTATCTTTCCCTGAAATCACGCTTCGTTCTTCCGGTGGGATTCCCGGCCCGTTATCTATAATTTGGAGTTCAACCATCGTGGCGTGTTTTGTTGCCGTTATCTTCACCTGTGCTGGCGCGTCGCCAGTATGTACAATTGCGTTCTCGACGAGTTCTTCGATGCCCCGTTGTAACTCAGGGATCAATAGTAGCTGTACGTCCGCCGGGACTTCGACTGTAATCTCTACGTCTGGATACTCTGTCATCACTCGTTTGACAGCGGTATCCACAACATCGGCGATGTTGAGGTAGGTTGGATCGGATGGGTTTACAAGAATTTCAACGATTTCGCGCTGCTTGTCAGCCTGTTCAAGGATGCGATCGGCTACTTTGTCAATCGTCATAGCTAATTCTGCTACCTGATCTGAGCCCTGATCTTGAATCATCTCCGCGTGACCCAGAATCACGTTCAACTCGTTGTGAAGGGTGTGCCGTAGCATCCGATCAAGGGACGCAATATGTTGTTCTCGCTCGATCTGGTCAGTCAGATCATGCATCGTCGCAACGATCCCCTCAATCTGCCCAGTGTCGTCTTCAAGCGGATAATATCGGATATCAAACGTGCGGTCTGCTCGTGCCGGTCGTGTTCGTGCCATCCGGTATTGGACTGTCTCGCCATCAAACGCTTGCTCCAAGTATGGTTCGACCGTCTCGTAGGTCTCTGAGCCGATGCCGTCGCCGAGCGTCATCTCGGTCAGCGACTCGTTATCGAGGCCGTGGAAGTCGCGGTATGCCTCATTAGCAAAGAGATAGTGCTTTTCTTCACCGATTGCGGCGATCAACTCCTCGGAACCTTCAACCGCAGATTCGTACTGCCGAAGCTTGAACTCCCGCTCCTTACGGTCGGAAATATCCTGCTGAATGGCGACGTACGCCTCGGTTTCACCATTGTCGTCAGTTAATGGTGCAATCGTTTGGTGCGCATAGTACACATCACCTGATTTCCGTTGGTCTTGAATCTCTTCCTCCCAGACGTCTCCACTGGAGATTGTCGACCACAATCGCTCGTAGTACTCATCGGACATTTCGCCAGATTTGAGTATACGCGGAGTCTGGCCAACAATCTCCTCGCTTTCGTAGCCGGTGGCCCGCTCGAAGGCTGGGTTTACGTACGTGATAGTGCCATCCGGATCGGTCATATAGATCGAGTGGCCAGCCGATTCGACCGCTCGCTGGAACCGACGAAGCATCTGGTGGTATTCGACGCGTTCGGTCATGTTCTCTTGGAACCCGATGTAGTTTGTGACCTC
Source organism: Haloarcula sp. H-GB4 (assembly GCF_030848575.1). Taxonomy (NCBI): domain Archaea; kingdom Methanobacteriati; phylum Methanobacteriota; class Halobacteria; order Halobacteriales; family Haloarculaceae; genus Haloarcula; species Haloarcula sp. H-GB4. Next base: position 58,120 of record NZ_JAVDDX010000005.1, read on the forward strand.
GCCCGTACTGTCGGTAACTGGTGCAATTGTCACGCGATTCCAGAACTCCGTTCCATCTTTGCGGTAGTTCTGCAGTTCCACAGTCACGGGTTCTTCAGCGTCGATGGCCTCACGCATCTCGGCGACTGGGCTAGGATCGGTGTTCTCACCTTGGAGAAATCGAGTGTTTTGACCGACTACATGTTCTTGCTGATAGCCGGTCAATTCTGAGAACTTGTCGTTCGCGTAGACGAGCGGATTGTCCGGTTGGTTGGCATCAGCTATCGTGATGCCGATGGGCGCTTCGTCGATGGCCCGCTTCGTGAGGCGCAGTTCTTTCTGTTGACTAACATCCCGACAAATGAGAATGACTGCCGGTGCTTCGGCCCACATCACTCTGGCTGCGGTAATCTCAACTGGGATCTGTACTCCATTGGCAGCGATGAGTTTCCCGTTACAGTGGTCGAGAGTCCGAGAACCGGACTGTACTGCATCAAGGAAATAACTGATAGAAGTATCGTCGCCTGAGAGGAGAACGTCCGCTACAGAGTCGTTCGATATCTGACTGCGGTCGCCGCCGTAGATATCAGTTACTCCACTGTCGTTGAGATACGCTATTTCGCCGTCCTGAACGATGGCAATGGTATCGTGTGCAGCGTTGAGGAGTGTTTTGGCTCGTGCTTCCGTATCGACGACATCACGCTGGTTGCGGTAGTATCTGACTGCATCGGTGATGAGTGTCGCAAGGTGATCCCACGGATTCTCGTGCCGTTCTTTGACGATATAATCGGTGACGCCAGCAGAAATAGCACGACTGGCGACCGCTTCGCTCCCCTCGCTTGTAAATAGCATAAACGGAAGTGTCGGGGCCTGTGCACGCACCGCTTCAAGAAACGTGACGCTATCCGCATCTGGCAGGTCGTGATCGCTGACAATGCAATCAATCTGTGTCTCCCTTCCCAATATATCAATAGCTTCTCCGGCCGACACTGCAGATACGACCCGGATATCGCCGTGATCTGGAAGCACACGTTCACAGGCGGTGGCAAATTCCTTGTCGGCTGTAACTATCAAGACGCGAATTAGATCCACGATTCTATACACTACCAAACCTCTGTCTCTCAATCAAGTTGGCTATTCTCTCTTTGGTATCTCTGAACGTGTCATAGAACCATCCTCACGAGATTTGTTCCATCGATATTCGACTGAAGCACCAGTTCGGTAAGCACGCACACTGAGCAGTTGATTCGCTTGATCAAGCTTGAAATAAGACAACTTCGGTAGTAACGACTTATTATATATCTGGTAATCGGCCAGCAATGCCCTTACGAATTATTCAGTACCTGTCAGTACCGGCGCGACCGATACAGAGGATGGTTGTAACACCCAAGTTACGTTCAACTCGCCTGAGCCAACCCTAAGTCACATTTGCATAGTTACAACCACCACAAGCAGCAATTCATTTATATCACATTGAAATACTGAAGGCTAGCAATCAGCAGGATAGAAACAATCAACACAGCTTTCAGCAGCCATGATGGGACATCTTTCCGGATTCTGAAGGCCCAGTCCATACAGTTCAATGATACTTTCGGTAATTATATTTCACGAAAGAGTTCTTCGCTACGGGGACAAGAAAGTACGCCACCCCTCCAATCAGTCCTGTCACGACCCCACTAAAGACGGCTAGAAACCCCGGTTCCAGCTCGCCGACCGGTCCCGCCGTCGTACGCTGTGCAGCCTCAGTCATGTCCCTGTAGCCGCCCGCTCGTGGGTGGTTCTCGACCGGCGTGGATCCAGTGTACAGCGGACGGTCTTACTCATGCTCTCAGCCCCTGAACGAGATCGTCAACGAGCGACCCACCGACGTGTGGGCTGATATCCCAGCCGCGTTCGTTGTTCGTGTACTCACACCACTGTGCGAGTGTTTCAAACGGCGTCTCGGCGAGTACGACTTTCTCGGCGTCGCCATTGGTCGCAACAACGGCCGTCGCGAACTCGTAGCTGTCCCAGTAGTGGGCTACGCCTTCACCGTCGACGCCCAAGAACAGGGGGCGACCCTGGGTGAGGAGTTCGTGAGCGGGACGGTCAGTACAAAACGGATATTTATTAGCGCTGTTACGACGAAAACCGAGTGTCAAGAAGATATTTATTCTGCGGACCACCCACCGCTATTATGACTTCTAGAAGTGGATCTTGGTTCCACGGCTACGTATCATGGTATCTTCGAGCTGTTATTTGGTTCGTACAAACTGCCATCGTGGGGGCGGTTTTGCTAGTCATTCTCGGGACGGAAGGATTACTCGGAACAGTCGGGACTGTTTTGGCTGGACTTCTCACCGCACTCCTCCTTTTCAGACAGGTAGATATGCACATTCAACAGGAGATGAAAAACTGAGCTTACCGACACCGCGGTCCATATGTATGTGTGCTGAACGTTAATATCAGTAAGTTGAACCCCACTCCTATCTAGCAAACGCACTGACCGTGCTTGAAGCGGGTATTCCGTTACTGAACTGTCGACACAAGCCCAGAGTGGCGGCGACCTTTCTGGAACGACTCGACCCAGGCGAGGCACAGGCCGTAGCCGTTGCAGAGACCGTCGATGGGACCGTCATCACTGACGACGGCGATGCTCGCACAATCGCGACCCAACGAGACATCAGGTTAGCCGGATCGATCGGCCTCCTCGTCCGTTTTGTCGAGAGCACTCTGATTTCTGCGGCGAGTGCAGATACGCATCTCAAATGCTGGATCGACGAAGCCGGGTTCCACTCGCCTGCCCGCGAGTTTGAGACATTCCTCTCGAACTGGGACCGGTTTCGTTCCAGCAGCTCCTGAACGACGCCAGCCAATAGTCTAATCCGCCGTGGACTGGTGTTGCTGAACACGCTCAGCAATGGCAGACTGGAACGCAGATAGCGAGGCGACAAACTCGCCATCCACGAATAGATCCACATATGCCTCGCGGGCCACATTGGCGACGAGCCGGTCACGTATTGTGTCGACAGTCACCGAGTGTCCATCTGCCTGCAGCTCAGCAATCGTCTGCTCGATTCGCTTGTCAGTCGCATACTCCGCTGCTAAATCCACCGCTGCCTGTGGTTCGGGAGCAGTCACTGTGTTTTGTTCTCGACACCATTCGGCGGCACGCCCACCGGATTTGTCTCGGATCAGCACACCAGCGGCGTGCCCCTCTCGCCACTCTGACTCAGGGAATCCAACTTGGTCTTCATACCGAGCGAAATCAGCGTGTACAGCGGCCAGCTCCTTTTCAATGGCTGGTAGCGTCGGCAACCCCAACTGCTTGAATACGCCAGCCGCCGCATCCGGCGGGAGAAACTGGTCCTTACGATCGGACCAGATGTCGATGCCGACGAACGCCGGGACTGTGTGCCAGTCGTACTCGACCCCCTTATTTCGAGTGGCAATCCCGCAAAACGTCACATCACTTGGGTCGTCCGTAGCCGCTGCAAGTGCGTCACGGTCCAGTCGCTCGTTGATTAGTTCGGCTGCCAGACGGAACTGCGGTGGGACAGTGGCGGGTGTATCGAAAGATTGCTGGGCTGTAGCGAACGTGACCAGCCCCGACGCCGTCACTTGAAACCGGAACTTCCCACCGGTGGGGAGTTCTTGCACCCAGACGTGTCCAGAGAACTCAACCTCGTCAAGCGCGGGCGTCTCGGGACACTGCTTCACGTTGCAACCCACACAGGCTACGATAGTAAAGGAGGTGGGCTACTCCGATGCAATTGGACGCCCTGCGGTTCTCCGCGTCCAGTAGTGGTCTCACATAGGACCGTCCGTGAGGTCGGCCAGAGGGCAGTACTGCTCAACTCTGGAATTACACCAGTGATCGGTTCTCTCCGCTCGCAACTGTCTCATCAAAACGCACGTAGCGATACATGTTGAGTGGATCGTTGAGGCTCGCCTCGATAACCTGCTTCTGACTGTCGGCTAACTCCGCAACTGGAACGAGGGTCAGTGGGATGTTGCGTCAGGAAGTATCCGCTCGCCATGCCATCGAGCGTGACCCTCAATACTGACCCCGATTCCAGTATCGTGGATTCGAACACTGAGTGAGCAGCCTGATATCGAAGCCTATGAGATCGGTAATCAGACCTAATGCTGGGATGTACAACGCTCAAACGTACTTTTGAGCGTTCGTAGCTACAGGTGAACCACTCACCGCGGGTTACATAGACCCGACTCAAAATAGGTCGATAACAGCACTAAGAGCAAAACCGACCCCCAGTGCAAGCGTTGAGTAAAGGGCATATCTGCTGGTAGCGCGAAAAACACCGGAAAGCATTATGCCGATTGAACAACCGAAGAGGAGACCATGAATTACCGTCTCCTCACTGCCGACCGGCGCTGATGATGCGACGACGTCAACGAGGATTATGCCAGCGAAGCCGAGCAAAAAGAGGGTCCCATCTCGCCGTATGTTCCGTTCTTGCCGCTGAATCATACAGTACTGTTGAAATGATACTTGAATAGGCTTTGTCACTCTTTTTGCTAAGCTCGCTCGCTTACTGAGCAGTTGTTTCAGGGAAGTACCCGAGCAATAACCTCTGTGGCTTCATGGATGCACTCGGCTACGGGGTAGGGATCGCTGGGATCACCCTGTTACTGCGCGGCGTGTATCGCTTGGTGACTGGGGAAGCCGACGCACGAGTTGATGAGCGGTAAAGTGTCCGTTTGCGGCTATAGCTTCGACCCGGCTGCAGGTTCGGCCACGACCAATTCTGGCCAACATGATGATTTGCGGCCTGTGAGCTACCGAGGAAACAGATAGCAAGCCGATTTGAGTCATTCTGGTTGATCACAAGAGTTCCGAATTTTCGGTCGTTTCTGGGACACCGAGAAGATATTTATTCAAATGAGCAGTCATTTCCCATATGAATCGTCGAGCGCTCCTTGCGGGACTGGGCTCAGTAGTTTCTCTTTCATGTGCTGGCTGCAGTGCACCTTCATCTGATTCACAGACAACTTCTCACCATAGGGATACACCTACCCCTGAGACAGAAACGACGGGCTCTGAGTTCGATCCCGCGGTTGAGCCAACGCTCCGACTTGGGGCTGCATCCGGGCTTACATTCGAGGTATCGCCAAGTCGAGAGTACGAATATCTCGAAGAGAACAACAGTGTCCGGATTACATGGGACGCAGGAGACAGCAGTACAATGCCATTTGCACGGTGGGGAACGCATCGAGCTGTTGACCATGCATCAGACCGACTACAGACTCTCCTAGACGAGAAGTCGCTTACCGGAACGGGCATTAGTGTTGGCCAGGGGCGCTTCGAGTTATCGGACATCGACGTGCCCGCTGATGAGGAGCCACCAACAGACGCAGAATTCAAACGTGCCGTGCCACTTGGCCCCATGGTCTTTCATCAACATCACTATTCACGTGATGGGCTACTCTTATCAGAACCCGATATCAATTTTCAAAAGATCGTTGCGAATACGCCTCGGGTTATGGAGATCACCGTGCTGTTCCCCGAGCAAGAATACACTGCCATCTTGCCTGTCGTATGCGATAGAGGATGGATACGGGATGAATGAAGAGGCGTTATTGCGGTACTCGACGGTGTAACCCGCAATAAGAGAGTCACTGATACGCAATGCAGCCACAACTTGTTCGGCAGGGTTAACCAACACGTCCGGGCGGACATGACCGGTTGTTGGTTAATGCTTTACCACCGTTCGCTTCGTATCCTCGGTACCTGGGCTGGGCCATCGGAGGAATCGGTGTCTAATCCCGTCAACGTACCTTGCTAAACGGCGGCTTGCGAATCGTGAGTTTACCTGCTGGGTCGACGATAATCGATGTCTTGTGTCGGCCATAGTCGTCGTCCTTCGTGACTGTCCATTGCGTCGATGCACTGGATCCGTTCGCAAGCTCAGCAGTAATGCGATACTCACCCCGTCGGTATGTAACACTATCCTGCAAGATACCCGAAGTAGGGCCGAGAGTGTATTCAGTGGAAAATGCCTCAGCAGGAGTGAACGCGCCGAGAAAATCCACTATCACCGATAGTTCATGGGCGTTTGTATCCAGATTATACACTCGATAGCCTGTCGATGAGCCCTCACCGGGTTGTTCGACGTTCTCACCCGGTTCCTCGGCCGAAAACACATCTTTGTAATCCCGGTGTCGACTGTCGAGATCCTCAATTCGAACCGTCAGCCTATCGCCTACGAAGTAGACTGCCGGGCCTTGTCCGTGATCGGCGTGGCCCCCATCAGCGTAATTAGCGTACCCAGTACACGCTGCAAGGGCGTAGTGACCGCCACGAGCGCCAGTATCGTACACACCCGTACAATCGACCGAGACGGTCTCTGCATCGGATTCGTGGAGCGAGTTGTACACTCTCGCATATTCGAACTCTCGAACGTACGAAGAGATGGTTTCAGGACTCAGGCTGTCGGGGCGGTCAGGATACGACTTCGGACCATCTGGAGTTTCGCCAAAGGTTCCGGAGTCGTCATATGAAACGGGCGTCCTAGCATTTTTATCCGTGATTGGGGAGGTACATCCCGCAAGGTACGTGCTGAACGTGACGAGTCCTGTCTGGAGTACCGTTCGCCGGGAGGGCACAGTGGTTCGGTAGAATTCGGTTCCGGTGATAAGTTTTCTGTCGGTGAATACACGCCACCTGTGCTGATTATAGAGGCTTGGTCTATCGCGGTACCAATCGCAGGGACTACCCACGTTATTGTGTGAAGAACTCCACATCGAAGTCGGGCCCCAAGCTGATTATCAGAGACTTACTTGTCTTGCCAGTCGGATTCCATTGAGTGGTGTGTGGATCGCTCTGTTGCTCCGTCTCGGTGGACTCGAACATGACTGTTACCTCATATTCACCGGGAGGAACGACATCGGTGAGCGTCGAACGATAGGACGTTGTTGGTGGTTGTCTGGTTCGCGTCTGATAGACGGTTTGCGGGTCCGAAAGTAGTCCTCCCTCGCTCTGAATAGAGATCTCTTTCCACACTTCCTGGCCGATCTGATTAGCAATCTGGATGTTGCCACTCTCAGACGAAGAGAACGAACACCCAGAAAGTGGAACAACTCCAGCAGCAGCGACGATAACGGACCGCCGTTTCATTACGAGCCGTTACTCGGCTGGGGCCTAAGTGAGTAATCGTTCCAACCCGTCTGTGACCGACTCGCACTACTCGCTCACAAGCCAGTGTAACCTCCGACCGACCACGCCAGACCCGCTACTCAACACAGCACTATCTACAATAATTGTCTCGGGAATATCGGCAAGAACTGTCCCGGTTCCAAGGACTATGACGGAACAGCAGCAGGTCGGAGACATGCGATTCGAAGCCCTCCTGCTGGCGGTCCTCCTGATACTGGCCGGCTGTGGCGGATTCACCGATGGGACGACAACTCTGACACCCGACGGGACGGAAGAAAGGCCGGTCCGGTACGGAGTCGCGGTCCAGAGCGACTACGCCGACGAGCGGACGTTCAGTATCCGCATCCGGGCCGACGAAACGACACTGCTGAACCGCTCCAAGCGGCTCGCAGCCGGCCAGCGGTGGCACGTCGTCAATCTGAGTTCCGAAAACTACGGCAAACGGGAGTACGAACTCCAGCTCCTCGTCGACGGTGAGGTCCGTTCGAGGTCCACGTTCAGCTTCCAGGAGTCAGGGAACGTTGAGCGACGGAGTGGCGCCACGCTGCTGGTACAGGGACCGTCGTCCGGTGAGACCCACACCTGCGGTGGAAACGTCACCTGCTATCGGGCTGTGGTCGAGAGGGCGGTCAGTACGAAATCGATGGGGAGTTCAAAAAAGAGCGAATGATGACGTTGTTCGACGATTCGGACGCTGTCGTCCCCTGATCAGAACGAGATGAACTCCTTGAGGCCGTGAAGTGACCAACGGAACGTAGCTGGCACATATACTAAAACGGTCAGTGCAGGCGGTTCATGACTCAGCTATGTCGCCGATAGCTCCAGCCATGCCAAGAAGCATGAGTCCATACCCAGCAAGTCCAGCGGGGATTGATGCTTGGAGAAGCAAATACCCAGTAAATGCGCCAAGGCCTCCGATAATAGCCCCTCGCTTTCTCGCCGACCGGGTGGTCTTGCCACGAGACAGAGCGAGCCACTGTTGTTTGTGTGCCAAAAGCATCGACGTTACTGCACCGTAGAGTGGAAGAAGCGAGACCATGATCAGGTGGTCCGATGTGGCGAACTCTGCTGCAAGAACTGTGATTACTACTCCAACAGTTAGTGAAATGGTGTATCGGAGGGCGGGACGCATAGACTAAATTACAACTACCAGAAATAAGTACGGCACGAAATCTGAACACAAAATTCGCACGCTTACCGAGCAGTCGAAGCGGTCAGAGAGTTCCTGTTGGGTGTATTGCCGGCCGGGGTTGGCGTAGAGCAACTCAGCGGTGCGGAAGAAGGTCTCTGTCTTCGCTTCGAATTCCGCCCCGAACTCCGACGGCACCTGCGCCATGCCGCCCCGTTGGATAATTGGACAAATAAAGGGATAAACTATGGCTTGGCGACGATACTGGGGTCCCTTGATTGCTGTCGACCCCCAGTAGCGGCTCTATATCGCTGAGCGTTGCTGAATAGAGTCGGCGTGTTTTCAACTACTGCTATTACAGCAACTCCAGAGAGGCTATCCACAAGATTATTGCCGAGGAGGTTGGTGTCGCTCCTACAACTGCTTGGTCTCATCTCCGGACAATCGAAGCACGAGTGTTTGAAACGCTAGTACGATAATTATCCTATTCACCTCAGCCAGCCAGTAGTGGCAAGGCGGTAGTGAGCGAAACGAAAATCCCGTGAACAAGCGCTGGAACGACGATATTCTCTGTTTTGGCATAGATCCAACCAGCAATCATGCCGAAGCCACCTTGGGCCATATAGAAGAGTAGGTCACCGAGAGCAAGGGCGGCGGGGTCAGCATGAGACATTCCAAAGAGTATACCACCAGCAGCGATAGCTGGCCAGAGACCGATAACGTCTTCCAGTGACCGTTGGATGATACCATGGAAAATCACCTCCTCGGCTGGGCCGACAAGCACTAACAACGTCACTACCCGGGCGATTCGGACACGCTCTGGAAGTGTTAGTAGCATCGTGCGCTCCAGTCCAAGGACATTCTGAATCAGAACGAGAGAACCGACCAGCCAGACGAACGCCAGCACGACGCCCAGAAGGATATACGCCCACTCCCAATTCCTCGGACGGCGCACACCCATCCATTCGAGTGGGGATGAAATATCGAACACCCGCACGGCTAGCAGTGTGAGTACGACAGCGAGGAATCCACGGAGGAGTTGGGCGCTCACGTCACGGACGACTGGGAACTCGCCAAGCAGGAGCGGTCCTGCCCTCGGGGAGTGACCGAGTAAGATGGCAACGAACTCCAGATATATCCACACGGCAACGGTTATAATTACGGCCACGCCAAGACGAGAGCTGACAGTGCCACGGTTTTTTCGAGTGGACTGTGTGGTACTCATTTCGTCGATTACTATCCACACAACTGACAAAACAGGAGCCGCAGCACTTCTGGGGGAGAAGCCAGACCGAATATTTAACAAGCACTATTGTGGGGACAGTAATACCGAGTACCGGGCAGGCGGGATGAATCGACTCAAACCGTGCACAGAGTCTCTATTCTTGAAATGTTGCGTGGGTGTTTATTGAATACGTGTCTGGAGTAAGACACAATGCACCTCAAACTGTCACAGGATAAATCTCAATGGTGTGTATAATAATGCAGTTGTACGATGCGGTAAAACACCTCCTCTTTCTGCTCCCATTTCACCCGTAAGTTCACACACCTACCGAGCAATAAATGACGGTCAGAAAACGGAGTGGGAGAAGTGGCTAACCAGCACTCATGGCATTACCCACCATTTGTTGGTTAGCGCTTTATCCACCAATACCGTCGCTACCACGTGCTGGTACTCTGCTTGCGACGGCGTCGGGTGCAACGTCAACCCAGCAAGTGCCAACTCGCTAAGAACCTCCAGCGGCACACCCTCTGAACCACATAACACCGCGTCGAGCGTCCAAGCGTCGTACTGAGTTCGATACGGAAGCATTGGCTGTTGAGGCTGCAGTAATTGCTGTTCTTGGGACTCAAATCATTTCATTCGAAACAGCGTGGAGTATGGATTGGATATTTGAGCTGGCCTTTGTTGTAACAATAATATTTTACGCGATTCGAACAGCCTCTCTGATGGCTGATGACCCCAAGCAGAGTGCTCTTAGACTTACTATCCTCTGGAGTCCAATCAGCATGCAGTTCTGTGTAATTGGTGTGATTGCTGGTCTTGCAGTCGATATTACCCAAGATCACCCATTGTTAAAGGTGCAGGCAGAAAAGAAATTTAGACATCAAATTAAAACATGACCAAGAAAAAGCCAGAAGAAAAAATAGAAGAGGAGTTTACGAAGTTTTTCTTTGGAGTGTTTATTCCTGCAATTATTTGTTACACCATCTTGCAGATTCTATTTATGACGCGTCTGGATCAGCCATTGCAACAAGCTGGCTTTCCACCGATGGTGCTACAAGATGGACCCGGTGCAAGATCGTCCGGTCATGGCCGATTCTTCCTTCTCATTATTCTCTCATCCTCGGTCACACTCCCGTTTTACCTTCTGTATCACCGGTTTTTCTACTCAGAGACATAGATATTGATACACTCGGTCGGTACAGCGTGTTCCTGCCACTAATATGAGTAGTGATAGAATCACACTGAATTTAAGATTGGAACATCGCTATCCAACCTAATGGGAGATTTCCAAGAACAGACCGTGGAGATATACTCTTGGGAAGACGCTCAAGATAAACTATTCAAAGGGGCATGGCAGTCTAACCTGAACCGCTATCGGCCATCTCACGCCTTTCGTGGCCTCTCAGAAGAATATGATACTCTTCCGACATCTTTGATTCGTTTAGGTCAGCAAAACTCGGATGGTATATTTGATGCCAGTCATGGAGCAGATGTAGAGTCGGATATACTCCGAAACTTCATCAAATATGCGGAAGACCGGTCACTCTCTGACAAATCTATCTGGCATCAACTTTCCGTCGCACAACATTATGGCCTACCCACAAGGATTCTTGACTGGACGTACTCGCCACTAGTCGCATTACATTTTGCCACAGAAAACATGAGTAAATTGGATGAAGATGGCTTGATTTGGCGTGTTGATATCGACGAAGCACATGCGTTACTCAATGACACCTGGACTAAGGAGAAATCTGGACATGTATTCACCATTGATGAACTGACTGAGGTTGCCAGTAATTTCGATGACCCCAACGCCATATTTGAGCAAAACGAGACAGATGGTCCGCTGTTCTTTGAGCCACCGTCTCTTGACGGACGAATCGTAAATCAATTTGCTCTGTTTTCTGTGCTGCCAGACCCCACACAACGATTTGACCAATGGCTTGCAGATCACAGGAATATTTTCAAACGCTATCGAATTCCGGCATCCGTAAAAATGGAGATCCGAGATAAATTAGATGCCTCCAACATTACTGAACGGGTCCTCTTTCCAGGATTAGACGGATTAGCAGAGTGGCTCCAACGTTACTACACGCCGATCCGAGAGACAGAGACACAACCACCCTAAATTACAGTTACGACACTGGAGCGAACACGGTACCTACATATCGGTCCCTTCGGACCAGCGGGTATGAGCGAGTGGGTCGTCGACGCCCGTGGGGGCGTCTGCCACCAGTGCGACAGCGAGTATCAGCGCCTTGCACAGCACTGGTCGCGGAGCAAGCGCTGTTCGTATCGTGATGTGAGTGATGCCCAGCACGAGGCGATTCGGGGCTGTCTGGTAGGTGACGGGAATCTCAGCAACCCGAACGATGGGCCGCCAGCGCTACGGATATCCTCAATGCGGCGGCCCCATCTCACATGGGTTCGTGACCAGCTCGGCTGGATTGTCCGCGGGATTACTCGCGACGATACTGGTGCCTACCGGCTCCGGACACTCTCACATCCAGCTCTTGGGCGCTACTGGACATGGATGGACAGCCCACCGTCGGACTGGACGCTAACGAAACCGATTGCACGTATCTGGTATGCCTGTGACGGTGGGTTAGAGTGGCCCGGAAGTTCAACGCAGCCACGGGCCACCTGGACGATCACCGACGACGGGAAGCGACAGGCGTGCGAGCAGGCGCTTGCCGAGCAGGGCTACGAGGTCATGGTGTGGGATCGGCGCTGGCATTGCCATTCGCGGAGAACGAGCGGTTTCTGCAGTGGCTTGGAGACCCGACGCCGGGCAGTGCATACGAGTGGGCGTTGGAACGCGAAGAGTACGAGCGGCGGCGTGAGGAAGTGTAGGCCGGGAATGGTGGCGTAAATTATATCACTGGATAGGCAGTGCGTACGACGGTTCCAAGCATCTGCGGGGAGGTGACTTTCACTTCCCTGTGTACCAGATTTCTGAGCTACAGCGTTGTCGCTGATAACGCTTTACGCCGGGCTGTGTTTCAATAAACTGTCTCGTTATATCACCAAACTACAAGATTATTGGAACGCTCTTCGTGGGCTGTGGCGACAGTCCTGACAGCATGGGACTCCTATCGGCATATAATCTGACCCTCACTCAGTTTAATTTTCAACCCAACTGGACGAGGATGTTGGCGCAGATACCGATACTATAGACGAACATGGTGAAGAGGATGACTGTGGACCAACTGAGGAAGTTGCCTTCACGAACGTTCTCGATATGGGTTCGGACCTGTGCTTCGATGAGGAAGAGGAGATTACGAGTGCCAATTGCCATTACGGCCGCTGGAAGAACGAAGAATAAGACGAAAAGAACGATTTCGGGCTGGCCTGCGTTCGGAGCAACTGTCTCAAGAGCACTGTTAAAGTCCAGAACTCCAATTCCTACATCAATACTGTTCCCGATAATGGTCAGGAATGAGGACGAGAGCAATTTATTCAGTGTTTCCGTAGCGACACTCTCAAACAATAGTAGAAGTCCCACTATTGAGATGAAGAGGATAGACCCATTTCCCAAGTAGTCTCTGGCGTGATTCCACGCTTCCTGTCGCTGCTGATCGCTTGGCGGCCTTACCCGAGATTCCTCTTCTGAATCGTGTGTTGTAAACGGCGGTGTATCTCGGTTCCAAATATCAACGTAGGTGTCCCGACTCCAGAATACGAGACGGACGGCGGAAACGAGCAGAAGGGAAAAGAGGACTACGCCATAGGTTAGAACAACGAGGAGGCCGACTATCCAGATGTGGCCGAGAAGCCATGGGAGTGAATTGGAGAGTATAGGGAACGTGCTCCCCATCTTAGCAGCGTAGACAAGACACATTCCAAGTGTACCAATAGTGAAAGTTATAATGATGAGGGTAATCCAGAACCCGAGCCACTTCTCCAAGAATAGGATGAATGCAGAGGGGATAAAATCGGCTCCTTTCCGTTTGGCTCCCTGAATGTCGTATCTGAAGTCCTGAATAATACGCTGAATTGCTTGTCGGGAGATGGATGAAACGTCTCCTCGCCCTTCTTCATCAGCCTCTGTCATAACCGTTGTATCTCCCTATATTGGTAAGTAACTTGGGCAGTCAGGTCAGTCTAAATGACACGACGACGTTTGAAGACCTCGATCAGAAGAAAACCTATCAACTCGGAGTTTGAGTTCACCGTATTCTCAGTCGTCTGTGGTTGCTTTTTCCTCAATAGCCATCTCGTACTGTTTGCTGAGGGTTTCTGCTTCCTCTGGGTTTATCATTACTTCATATCCTGAATCTTCTAATGTCACGATTACCTGCTTTGCACTGGTCTTTGAGAGATTAATTTCTGTACCATCTGGTAGCTGAATTTCTGCTTTATTTGATTCTTCCTTTGTATCACTATCTCCTTCAAAGACCTTCCTCTGATACTTATTGTACGCGTGAATCATAATTAGCGCCTGAGCAATTCCGTCTATATTTTCCAGTACAATTTCAAATAGAGCAACACCAACCTGCGACTTTTGTATCCTAAAGCGGTAACTCACTTCTCTATCTTTGATTAGATTATCAACAAAACCTGCCTGTGAACCCTCTACTGACAAGGTAATCAAATCGTCCGTTGACTCAAATTCATCCTCCGTGACATTCTCGTATTTAACTCCTTCAATACTCAGACCCCCGAACTCGCCATCATTAATTCGCTCTACTGCGTCTTGATGCCCTTCATAGATGCCAGCAAGAGCAGATAAGAAGGCAGAATTTCCATGACTAATGACGCGGGCGTCTACCCATTCTCCCACTGGTTCTGAAGAATGGTGGAACGTCAGTGGGATAACGTTGCTCTCGTCCCTAATCTGCCCTGCCCACTTCTCAAGAGCTTCTTTTGGCACTTCATGCCCATGTCGATCTTCCGTTGTAGATGAAATAATACCGGGAACGAACTCAATAAACTCTTTATTAGCCATGTTTGGCCCTATGTGTTCGAAATCACAAATAGGTGTTTGAGATGTTAGCATCTATTAGTGGATGCTGACTTCTCGGGTTCTTCATTCTACTTTTCCCGACTGGACTATGCTGACTTCACTCTCTCTAATCATCACTCTGAACTCTCTAGTGTCAGACTTCAAGGAGCTGTTTCACTGGGAGTCAATGAGCCATTCTCTACTTGTATTGAGACCGCCCATTCTCCATAGTAGCACATCAGGGAATTAGGTCATAACCAGCTTGCAGTCCGGCCATAGTTAGTTTCACTCCAACCTGTGTACCGATACCAGCACCATACTGTTTTGCTCGCCCAACGAGATCGCGGAGTCGGGATTCATCCGTGTTTGCGTCTTCTATTTCATTCTGGAATTCACGAATGAGTTCTTTCAATTCCTCTGCTTCCTCATTATCAAGCATCGCCTGATCAACTTGGTCGATGATTTGAGTGTACTCTATTGACTGAGAGACCTCTGTTTCCTGATTTACATCCGTATTCTGTTGAATAACGATAGGACGCATCTCTGTGGCTTCATCGACCTGCTCAAAATCAGCAACATCTATATCGAATAGATCCGCAATTTGTTCCGTTCGAAGCTTGATTTCACGTAGATCCTCATTAGCGGTCTCGACACTGTGCATACGCGTAATTGATGCCGTTGTCCCTTCTACGCCCTCAATTTTGTGCAGACGTTCGTTCTCTGGATACTCTTCTTGGAATTCTTCAAGAATTTGGTTAAACCGATCAGCTATCGTTTCTGAGGAAGTTGGTTCTTTCATCTTCAGCGTCTCAGCAGCCTGGTCATGAACACGCTTCAGGGAACGTACCAGGTATGAATCGATCATAACTCAGCATACCAGCCCTTGTGAATAAATCCCCGTACAGTATTGATCAACTGGCGTCTGACGAGTTGCGTTCAAATACCTGCTTGGTCTCTGACGGTTCGGTCGGAAGTCGAAGGTCGTGCGGGTCGTCCTCGATGGCCTGCATCATCTCACCATCGGTCAGTTGCTTCCCCTCAATCAGTTCCTCGCCCATCTCCCTTGCCCGAATGGTGTCCGCCAAGATGTTAAAGAGTGAGCCGCGAAGTTGACGTAGAACGTCCGCCTCGCCGATTCGGGCGAGCCTGACTTTGGCAAGAAATCATGCTTTATTTTCCGAGTATACCCCCACTCTCACCACTGCACGTTGGTTAGCTAGTCCCCACTCCGGAAGTACAAGCTCATTTTAATAGCCAGTCTCCCGTATTCGGTTGTATATAGCCGCAACAGAGGCCCAGACGGTCGAATTGCATGATGGGACTGAACTCGCCGTCCAGTACCTTGGTGCAACCGGCGACGACACTGCGGAGTTCGAAGTCGAACCCAAGGCCGAGGACGATACGCGCCGCTGGCGGCTAGAAATCCAACGCACAGGCGGCTACGAGATCGTCGAGGCGTGGGAGCACGGCGTTGCAGCTGACCTCGACGCCCCTGACTGGGTGCACGAACTCGTCGACCGGGCGGTCTGAGGTGGCTGTTCGAAATTGCTTATCACGCTCTGGCCAGTCGTTGCCAATCTGGGTTCTTTGGGCAGTCGTAGTGATGAAACGCCTGTTCAGTGCATTTGCGAGTTGAGTATGTTGTGTGGGTAGTGGCAGAAAGGTTGGTGCACACTCACCGTTGGGACTAGACGAACGCCGTGTCGAATTGTAACAATGAGTCAAAATCATTAATGCATAGACATGAAATTGGGTGAATATGTCAGAAAATATTTCTGTGAGTTCAGGGATAACAGACCTCATCCATCGACTTCTGTATGGCTCAGAGGATACGCGGCTACGGGCCACTTGGCGGGTCGTTATTCCGGTATTCGCCGCTCTTGTAACCTATCTGGGCGGCCGGATCGTAATGAGGATAGCATTCCAATCAGTTATTGGGAACGTTTCTAGAACGAGTGTCGTCCTTCAGACGCTGACTCCGCTCATCCTAACAGCTACACTCATGATTGCAAGCGGACTCGTTGCACTCGCCGTCGCCTCACGGCTTGATAACCGTCCACTCACCAGTTATGGATTCGCTTGGTCTACACAGTGGGTAGTGGACTTCCTCGTCGGAACAATAATTGGCGTAAGCGCTTTGATCTGTACAGTTCTCTATCAGGTAGCGAGAGGATATGCAACTCTTCGCACAGACCTGACTGGCGTTGGAGTTGATTCGATACCCCTCGGAGTTCTTGTCGTCGTTGCGCTGCTGGTGTTCTCTCTCTCAAATAACGTATTCGAAGAGATTGTATTTAGGACAATATTCATTCAGAATGCCGCAGAGGGTCTCGTAAAACGGTCTGTAGGGAAAAGAACAGCAGTCATGCTTGCACTCGTTGCAAGCACTCCGATATTCGGGATTTGGCATTTATTAGGTGGTGGATTGTCTGCCGTGCTCACTAGCCTTGTCGGAGGTTTTCTATTCGGAACAGCCTACATATTGAGCGGACAACTGTCGTTGCCAATTGGCGTCCACTTCGGAGGGGTGGCACTCTTAATACTGACTCAACAGCCCTTCTCGCAGAATCCAGAGTTGACGCTCCCCTCGCTTTTCGTTGTAGAAATTGCAAATATATCGCTTGCGCAATCCATCGAGATATGGGTTGTGCGGGCAGCAGTCGGTATCGTCCTTATTTGTGCGTGGGTGTATTATTCCGCTGGTGAAATTGCGATTGCTGAGGAGGTACGTCCGTAGTCGGTCACACGACAAACGTCTATGTTAGTGCACAGTTGCTGTGCCTGTTCTCTGTCTTGACAATCGCTGTTACAGCAGTTTTCAATATATCTCTCCAGCGCTCTGACCGGTTGCTTTAGCGGAAATAAATCGCAGAGTAGACACCCTGTACTGATCGAATAACCGGTTCTGACTAACCAACAGTTGGCCGGTGCTGCCACCGCGTGTTAGTTAGCGATCTCTCCCCCGGAAGTCTAAGGGGGGTTTACATACCAGTCGCTCGTCAGCTACAAACACATACTCGCGCCATCATGGGGCCTGTTTGGGGCAGGCCCAGTCATGACTCTGCGGTCAGTACACACTATTCAGCGACCGACTGTTTCAAACAGTGCTGAATTTGAAGATACGGAGTTCCACAGAGCCAGAAAAGAGTGGTTTGTGGGTCTCAACACTCCACAGAAGAGTCGACGTACTCTGCCATCTGTCTGATAGCCATGATAACAGCGATGTCCGGGGCTCCGCCTGCTTCTTCATATATTTGATTTGTCAACTCCCGTGCCTTCTCAGCGTCCGTCGTCGGTCTTTGACCACGACGTGCTACAGACCCCATCTCTCCCCTTGGGAGATCGGGAGACTTCGCCGGCACCTGGAAATCTGGAATTCCATCGATATTTCTTATTTCGCCGTCAACCTCCATCTCATGAATAATCTTGTCCCGGCGGCGGAATTCACTCATCCGACTGGCTAACCGGTCAAGATACTCCTCGCTGCAGGAATTGTGAAGCACAACATTGTCTGCATTATGAAACTGCAGAAGATTCACTTCATCCACAGTTTTCTGAGACTTCAACAATACCTGCCTACGAGAGTTGGACTCGATATCGTAAACTGTCGGGTCGTAGAGCAGAAGAACTCGTTTCGGATCTATCGGGCAGTATAGTTGAAGCCCATGTTCAGCAAACCCAGAGACAACTCTATCCGATTTGAATTGTGGATTGTCTGTGATAATTGGTGTATCCGAGATAACGAATTCTTTATCGGCGACGTTTCGAAGCATAACCGGCTCTAAATCCTCAAGTATTTGGTATCCGAAAATTCCTAAAACAATCATTTCGAGATGGATACCCAGCGTCGTCGCATCAACCAGAGTATCCTCCTTCTCCTCCGGCGTCAATTCGGAGGTCCATTCAATGTGATCATCGTATCTGTCGCTGACTAGGTCGTCTCTAACCCCTTCTCGCAGTAGTTTGTCTCCTTCGTTAATGCTTTTTCGCGTGGACTTCGAGCGGGTTCTCTGAGTAGTGATGAACGACAACAGAAGCAGACGTTCTTGGGGAGTTAAATCTGGAAGATAACCACCGTTTCGAAGCGTCTCTAACGGATCTTTATGCAGGCCTTCTAGTTTGTGGAGTTCTCTTTCGACGTGAGTAGGATTGCCGTACAGGTAGTCCTCGGAACACACCTTGCTGATGGAGGTTTTGACCTGAATTGCTCCCTCCTCGATGTGGTAGACGCTGACTTTCTCGTTTTCGGCCCATCCACGGAGGAAATGCTGTGGAACGTAGTGTTGGTTCTTGTACTCTGGCATTTAATTGGCCGTTGTATTTTCGGTAGTGACTCCAGCGTCCTCTCTGCCTAGGTTACGTGGCCCTTCAATATGGTCTTGGCCATAATCTGTTTTAACGGTTCGTTCAGAAACAAGGATAGAAGCGCTTTGTTGAAATCCTACGTTCCGTGTGCAGACACACTAAACAGCGTTTCTAAGCTAAGAGCGGGGGAAGAATGTGACTTGTGGCGGTGTGCTTCAGGCTTCCGAAGTCATTGAGCTGTTCGGAGACAGTCATGGACGCATTCGATGTGAGGATTTTGTAGAAAATGAATGGCAGTTGTTCTGGAAATGGTGGCAGAAGGTGATGAAAGAGTTGCTATCGAACACGAGGGTGAACTCGCACACATCGGAGGGTACGTTACTATTTGAATAATCCACACTCGCCCGCCTAAACATCTAATTTCAGAACCTCTCTGAATAGAGAACCCATATTACAAAATACTGTTAAGTCCACTTCTGCAAGTCGCTATTGTGCCAACTCTCCGCGAATACAAGGACGACCCGGGATACTACATTTACGCTCGCCCACCGGAAGTAGGTAATATCACCTACGGGATCGACCCGGCTGCATATCCCATTTTCAGCGAGCTTGAGTACGAACACGGCAGCCAAGTTTCGTGGCGGGTAATCGGCGCTTTGAAAGCCTCAGAGTTGATCGAAACCGGCGACAGTGGCAGCACAGGTGATACACTGAACGCCAGCCAAGTCGAGGGAAAGCCTTTAGAAGAGGATTTCGGCCAGTTTTACGAGCTCCTACTGGACCGATTCACATTTTCTGTTGACGAGCAAGATTCAATCGCATCGAAACTCGGTATCGACCCAACCGATGCGGAATCTCACTTCACTGACCGATTAAAGAGAGTCCTACCAGAACTCAAGACAACACATATCCTCAATGCAGAGCATCCCGATGAAACAGCCATAGCCGGGTTTATACCGGAATTTTTCGAGCCTCATACTGATGCTGAGTACGATCTGGCAATCGTAGTTGAGGACCACCGCAGGAAGGTCCCAGACCCCACCGGGATTGAACACATCGTGTATCAGCAGTCTACTGGGTATCATGTCGAAGTCGGGACTTCATCTGAAATAACAACTGAGATTCGTTCTGAGGGTATCCAGCATGTCTCCAAGTTTGACCCACTTATTCAAGATGAACTCGGGTTCGACGACCCAGCCCCAGTCGAGACGAGCATCACCTTCTCTCAGGGGTAAGCGGTAAGCACTCTCCCGGTGCTGAACGAGTCCGTCCATTGGTATCTATCTTGTAGCGAGCAACCATGAGCAAAATTCTGGCTCCAGCTGGTATATAGAAGTTAGTGCTACTCGGGACTCGCACGCACCGTGGTTTGATATATCAGTCGGCAGGCCTACTGACCAGCCAATTCACCGCAATAGTTCTGAAATCAGCCGTCCTGGGGACTGTTCTACGACACCCTCATGACTAACCAACACTGGACCACTTCTGCCACCGAGTGTTGGTTAGTGAATCACCACCCCGGAAGTACAAGCGATGTTTCTCACCTATTCTGACACCACCTGAATATGGCATCAAAAGCGACTCACATAGCCGGCCTGCACATCGGGGCCATCTCAATATTCAAGATCAAGACGTGTCAAATACACTTATTCCTGTCATACTCGCTCCCTTCCGGAAGTCCAAGGGGGGTTTACATACCAGTCACTCATCAGCTATGAATACACACTAGCGCCGTCGTGGGACCTGCCACTAACAGGTCCCGGCGCGGGGTCGCGGTCAGTCAGTTTGAACGTAGGAACCACCGCAACCCATGCAAAGAACGCACGCAACTCAGCAAAAAAGTAGAGGTATCGCTACCCAGCTCAGGCCGTCGCAACGACGTGTTGATGTTCGGCCTGCGAGGGCATCGGCTGGAGCGTCAGGTCCGCAAGCGCCAGCTCCCGAAGCACTTCCGGCGGGACGCCCTCGGTGTCTCGAAGCACGGCATCAAGCGTCCACGCGTCGTGTTCCGAGCACACCGGCGGCATCGTTTCGACCAGCACGATCGGGACGGTCTCGCGGAGCGCACGGGCGGCGCGTTTCACGCGCTTGCGGTTCTCAACCGTACAGCGGACGGTCTCGCTCATGCCTCAACACCTCGAACGAGATCGTCGACGAGCGAGCCGCCGACGTGTGGGCCGACGGACCAGCCGCGTTCGTCCTTCGTGTATTCACACCACTGTGCGAGTGTTTCAAACGGCGTCTCGGACAGTTCGACCTTCTCGGCGTTGTCGTCGGTTGCGACAACGGCCACGGCGAACTCGTAGCTGTCCCAGTAGTGGGCTGCGCCTTCACCGTCGACGCCCAAGAAGAGCGGGCGACCCTGGGTGAGCAGTTCGCGGGCGGTGCGTTCCTCTGGATGCGCGTCAGTCGTGCCGACAGATTTACTAGTCGGCGATGCAGACTTACTCATGGTTCTCGACGGAACCGACGCGCCTACGCTGCTGATGACAGCGTGGGCAACTCGCGTTCTCGAAGACACGAAATCGCCCAGCGGCGCGTCTGTTCCTATCTAAACGGTTGCGCCTCCGCAACAATAAAACTATTGTCTAGGCGCAATGATTGGGTAACAGAAGATGAGTACCAAAGGCCCCGATCCCAAGGTCAGCGACTCCGAATTACTTCAGGCCGTTATGGATACTAACGAACCGTTTGCCACTGCCAAGCAGATTGCAGAACAGGTTGGACTCTCGTCTTGGAGGGTTCGGCAGCGGATGAGTAAGTTAGCAGAATCTGGCGATATTCAGAAGTCTCAGCTCGGAGATGGCCCATATATTTACTGGCGCGACGGGTCGTTCAATTCCGAATCGGAGACCTGACGTCGGCCATCATCAGTCAACCACCACGCTCTGGTCGATCCAAACTTTCCAGATTCAACGAGCCGTATCTCTTCGAGTTGCTTCATCCGTTGATCAATCGCCTGTCTGCTGAGATCAACGCAGTCTGCGATTTCAGTGGTTCCGAGCGCCGGTTTGTAGGCCAAAGCAAGCACGCGAAGGAGTTCTTCGTCACTGACCTCTTGCTCAGGGCCTGGCTTGTCGCCAGCCATCAATATGTTTCATATCTGAGGGTGCATACTTATAGAAATTGTCTACTAATAGTTGCATCTACGCAAGTATTATGTCCAACGGGAGTCACGTATCCAGATATGCGCGACTCACCGGGCCAGGTTGATTCATTGAAAATGGACCACCGGAGCCATGACTCCGTTGGCCCGGTCGCGCACGGCATCATGACCGAGACAATCAGACTACAAAACGATACCGCACAGGACCAACAGGAGCGTCGCCTCCAAGCCGCGAAACGCCTTGTAACGAACGCTGACACCGACGCCGCTGTCATCGAGTACTGCCGGGCTGTCCTCGATCCGCCAAGCTACGAGCGCAGTCACACCCAGGCGAAATTAGACGCCTGCGCAGCCCGACTTGCACTAGCTCAGACTGAGCACACAGCCAGACGCACCCGCGAAGCCAGACAGTTGCTAACTGCCGTCAGCGGGAGCCCACCATGAGCACGCACTACCCGGGCCACCCGCATCTGGTCACCCAACCACTCGAAAACTCCACGGTGTCGATCACGACTGGAGCCCTTCCACCAGCGGGAGTGTCCCACTACTGGTGAACCCACTACCACGCTGGCCGAGGCGACAGTGCATCCAGACAGCTAGTCACCGCCGGCGCGGTGCCACGACACAAATTCACTAGACGGGGCAGGGTTGCCACGAGCCAACTGCCACGTCCAGCAAGCGCCAGCTACGTCAGCAAGAGCCCGTGCTGTGGTCAGCCCCGCTCGGTTCGATTCCGGGGACGGGTCCTGTGGTCACGATGCCACGAAAACCAACCTCCGACGAAGCCACCGAGAGTACAGCAACCGACCAAGCGCTTGCCGATGCCCTCGACATGGACCTCGGACAAGATGACACGGATATCGATGAACTACAGTCCCTCGTCACCCAACTCGACGACGAAGTGTCACCCCCTGTTTCGAGTGTTCTTGAATTGCTGATCGGGACTATCGATGACCTCCAAGAGCGTGTTACAGAACTAGAGAAAGACCTCGAACAGACCCATGACGTTGCCACCACTGCGGTCGGCGACGCCGCCACGAACGAACAGCGTCTCGAAGACCTCGAAGCCCAACAGGAGGCCACCCACGATGTCGCCAAGAGTGCTATCGCCAAAGCACAGCAACTCGAAGCCGACCCCGACCACCAGGAAGACGCCGAAGGACTGCCCGAGGGAATCGAACCTAGTAGTTCGCCGCTGGATTTCTTCGCGAACTGCCGGCAGTCGAAGGTCAAGACAATGTTCGTCGAGCGGTCGAACCGCCAGAACACCTACCGCGCCATCACTGTCGCCAAGCGCTGGCCGGAATTTGCCACGAAGCGAACCGACGGCAGCGGCGTGTTCATGACCAAAGCCGACCTGCAAACAGCCCTGACCGCCGAACTCGGAAAGGAACCACACCGCCAGACAATCAAGCGGGTCTGGGAGACGCTGGTCGAGATCGGCGGCGACGATATCGTCGAGAAGACTAGACAGGTTGGACGGGACCAGACACAGACGGAGATCCTCGCGATAGATATGGAGACCGCTGAAGGGTTGCTTGAGAAACGCTATATCGGCCTCGATCTGCTGGAGCACAGCGACCACAAAGCCACGACGGGTGGCGTCACACCCGTTGTGGTGGAGTCGCCGCCCTAACCCTGTGACACACGCCGACTGAGGCGAGCATCGGCACTGAACAACGCTGATGGACGCGGTGGCACGTGCCCTGCCGCTGCCGACGCCGCTGTCTGCTAGCTGCAGGAACCGGGAGGCCCCATCTTTGCAGGCGTGTAGTGAGTAATCGTAACACGAATGCAGCGGCCAGCGCTATTCGAACCCTCACAACGGGTGTGACGGCAACATCTCATCACACTCCATCTTGACAATGCCATGTAACCGTTCTCATCTTCGCCATCTCGAACATAGAGCCACTCCGTGACCTACTGTAACTGTGACTCATTATGACTTCCAAGAGTGTGCGGTACCATCAATAATATCTTGATACTAATTCAGGCGTCATAACGGCTGGAATAACCATCGTTAGTTATAATTCCAAAGCTGGTAACGTAGCGGTTGTAAATGAAGCATGATGATCAAAGTCGCACGACCCGTCGAAATATCTTGAGAGCCACCGGCGGGTCTATTCTTGGGACTGCAACAATAGACAATATTGGTCGCGTCAGTGCTCAAAGCGCTAATGCGTCCGTTACGCTAAATTCGCAGGATTCCAGCGGCGATACCATCGTTCTCGAATCATTGAATACCGATATTGATGCGCGATTATACATCACACCAGTCAGTGGTGAAGATGATAATCTCATTCACAAGTCACTTTACCTCAGTTCGGGTACATCGTTCACTAACCGCACCATACAACTTGATCGGCCGATAGAAGATTCTACGGAGGTTTCTGCGGTAATTCAGGCTGGGGAGGACTACAGTGAGGTGATTGCTGATGACACCGCACTCATTGCAATTGGTGAGTCGCTCGAGGCGGCACGTGCCAGCATGATTCGGGGTGGCGAGATGGAGATGATCGATGCTGACCCTGACGCTGGGTTCCACTATCCCTATGTACTGTTTAAACCCGACACGGAGCAGGATACAAGCCGGCCGTTATTCGTTGAACCACATAACAGTAGGCCGATCGCATCTCGTGAGGAACTCACTGAGCAACTCTCTCAGCGAGCTGAGTCGTATCTACGGCCAGCAATCACTCTCTCGCTCCCAGGACTCGTCCCAGGCTTCCCACGGACGCCCGAAGACGGCGGTGATTACGTTCAATCGCTAGCACTCGAGATGCTTGACAGTGAGGAGAAACGCGCAGAGATTGCCACTGATGCGTTCCCACCCGAGACATTGCACCGTGTCGATCAGCAGTTACTGAATATGATCAAAGATGCACGGGAGCGGCTCGGAAGCGAACCATATCCGATCGATGAAGGAATCCATATGAACGGGTTCTCCGCATCTGGATCGTTTAGTACTCGATTTGCATTGCTCTATCCGGAGCGCGTCGGATCAATGTCACTCGGTGGTGGCGGCGCACGGCCACTTCCACTTGACTCTAAAGATGGTACCACACTTCCATACCCGCTTGGAACCGCAGATTATGCAGATTGGGTTAACGGCTCATTCGACCGTGAGGCGTGGACAGCAATTGACCAGTATATATACCTCGGTAAAGAGGATCAGCCGCTCCCTGAAACAGATCCACGGAGCTATTATCCAATCTCTGTTCGCTATCAGGATCGGGCTGAAGCTGTATATGGGCGAAATCGCGTGACTGAGCGGCTCCCGGTTACCCGTACAGTGTACAATGAGACTGGGGCAAACACGACGTTCAGGGTCTATGAGGGTGTTGGACACACAATCACGGGCGAGATTCTGCGTGACATAACACAGTTCCACCGACGAACATCAAACGCTCAGCACGCTCTCTTCGAACTGACACTGCAGCGGTCTGCTAATGAAGTCACGGTTGGCACACCTGTCACTGTCATCGTCCAACTTAAGAACCGGCTGTCGGCGAACGCCACGGCTGCAACAACGTTCTCTGTCGATGGGACTGAAATCGACACACGAGAACGTGATGTTGGGCCGAACAACACAGCGGAACTCACATTCGACCACACGTTTGACAACCCAGGCTCATACACGCTTACGATCAATGGCCGTGAGGTCGGTTCCGGACCAGTGTCAGTCATCAAGTCCACGCCGACTGAGGCATCCACCGACGCGAGCCGTGAGACCGGTTCTGTACCAGTGTCTGCCACTGAGTCCACGCCAACCGAGGCATCCACCGACGCGAGTGGCCCCGGCTTTGGCGTTGGAACGGCATTAGCTGGCGTTACCGGCCTGAGCTACTTCCTTCTGAATGAAAAAACGACTAATTGAATTGTCAGGCTCGATATCGTCGACTGCGTAACGGTGCGAGCGGGGGTGAAGAGGAATTGTGCATCGCGTACGCACTCCATCGGCGCGACTGAGACGGTTGGAGTGGTTTACCATCCCGAGATCGACGCGCCTGGAGACTGATGCGGAGGATGAAAATACACTTTTGCGGGTGATTAGCTGCACTGTGGAACCAGAACCGGACAAAAACCTACTACCGGCTCGGAATTGCGTTGGACGCGGTGGCACATGCCCTGCCGACGCCGCTGTCTGTTAGCTGCAGGAACCGGGAGCGACCCCCTGTTGTCGGGCGTGTAGTGAGTGGTTGTAACACGAACGGAGCGACCACAGCGATTCCAGCCCTCACAACGGGTGTGACGGCAAAAGTCCAGCAAGCTCTGGCGATTGCTTCATTAGAATGGATTGTTCGGCGTCTCTAGCCGCGTTATATCATTGACCGCGTCAAAGTCATCATCGAACGAATACAGATATTCAATCCCTTCTCGCTGCATGTACGCGACAATAGTTGCGTCACCGAGGGAGAGTCGATCGTACGTTTCAAACAGACCGAGGGCGTTGGTAAAATCCTTCTGTGCTGCGTGGAGGATCTCAAACCCCGCAGACCGATTGAGCCGCTCGTACGTCTCGACAGCCGTCTGCTGGTGCTTTCGATTGTGTATCCAATTGAGTGTTTCAAGAGCGACGTAGTTTGTTACATGTCCTGTCGGTAGTTCACCGTGATCCATCCCACGAACGACCTCCATGGCGGTACCGTGGTGCTGATCATCGGCATCTGCCATCCCTATGAGGACACCTGTATCCACAGCTGCAACTGCCATCAGTTATCTCCCGTAAAGCCAGACTTGTCCTCATGACCAGCGATGTCATGCGTTTCTTTGCCGTCGCCACCCATCGAGACGGGCTCAAAATCATCGAAGGCACCGTAGTGTTGCTTGACAACCTCGACGACGAGCGTCCCATCATCGTCAGTGTCCCAGCGGAGCTTATCACCCGGCTCTATATCGAGCCGACGGCGTAGCGATGCTGGAATGGTAACCATTCCTCGGTCACTAACTTTGGTCTCTTCAGGAGCATCGTCTGTTGCCATACTCAATTATACCGCCGCGTAGGCCATACATGTTGCGCCACATGTGCCTCTGAATGAGTCACGAAAACTAGCCAATCAGTCACGCCAGAAAATGCTCATCACCTGCAGTGGCGGTCGAAAAAGTGTGCCGGTGACATTGCTTGCCGATTGCCGCCGTATTATATGTTCGTCGACGGACTGCTGTTCTGTACTCATGTTCGGAAACCCCTCACCCAATTGGGGCTCACAAAACGAGGGGCGAGTCTCCCCCCATCAGACTAGGATTGCTCTAGCGGCTCGACCCATTCGGGAGCAGCGTCGTGGGTGCCACCGTAGATCGAGTTCTCGGGATACTGGTCATCGTCAACCTCGACAGCAACGATCACGTTGCCGCCGGAGCGCGAGATACCAGAGACGATTCCAATGACCTCGTCGAGTGGGCTGTTGCCGTCTGTCCAGTCAACCCGGACGCGGTCACCACGGTCGAAGTCGTACTCCTCGAAGGAAGGTGTAGTACTCATGATCTCCTCCGGCTACAAGGAGACACAAAACCGCTGGCCAGCCAGAGTGCTGGTGCTTTTCGCCGACATAAAAGGAGGACCGGGTTCCGGGTCCGGAAACCCGATGGCTGGACAACAGTCTCTTTTCTTGACGCAGTCGACTCAATCTCGGTCGTTGGCGGCAAAGTCGATGGTCAGCTGTGCCTGACCCTCAGCGGCGAGTGGGAAGACGGCCCCCGCATCATCGAAACCGGTGTCCTCGACATCGATGAAAGCGATGAACACCTGTTGGAGAATACAGTGCCCCGGATAGAGGACGGGACGAGTGTCGTTTTGGATCGGCTACTGCCGAGTTAGCCATAGTACATATGGTTTATTCACTCATTTTAGGATGTGAAAACATATCGATAAGTCTGCGTTCTGAGCACCAGTGACTGATCCTCGTCCAAATTCGGTCATCCAATCGATACGGACTTATCTCGAATACATTGCTTGTCTTGATAGAGAGCTATCACAAGCATCTTTACTGGTAGCTAATTTGTGCTGATATGATCAACCACCCTCAAGATTTCCTCCCTGCGGTAACACTGGTCGTTGTCATCCTCTTGGCCGGTTGTGCTGGGGTGCCTACCACAGACCAACAGGCCCCGACTCCCGAATCGACGGTGGAGAACTTTTCCTATCCACGGGGGTGGTCTCAGGAGGGGATTACTGCCTCAAACGTCTCTACTGCACTGCAAACGCACTCTGCGACAGTGAAGAATACCTCTCGGAAAAGCCGGTTGGTTACTATCAGCGGAGGCACGAACCGCACGATAGTGCGAACGCTCGATGCCGATGCTGGCACCGCCGAAATACGGTTTGTCGATACGAGGTTCGATACGGACTCACACACATATTACAACGCTAATGGTGTGTACAAGTATGATCGGATAACAGGTGAACTGGACCAGCGTCCCGGCGAGGATTGGGAACGAGACCGTGTCGCCTCGCACGAGGGACTTCGACGGCCCTTGCTGAGTCTCGAAGTAAACGCGACAGAGACTGTCAGCGTTGAGGGGACGACAGCTGTCAGGTACACTGTGACTGGTCTCAGAGACCCTGACTCAGTCCCATCCAATACCGCAACCGGGCACATCATCGTTGCCGAGGAAGGATACATCGCAGAATTCAACATCACGAGAGGAAACGATGAGTTCACTCGGCAGACGATATACGACGTTTCTGGGTTCGGAAACACGACGGTAACCCGGCCAGCGTGGATGCCCGAGGAGTAGCTTCAGTGCCACTGTTGAACCTGTTGGTCAGACGCTGTTCTCGGTGAAATAGCCGTTCAGTGAGTCTGCGAACCTACCTTTTCCTGCCTCGGGCGTGGTTCGCTTGTGTCCGGATGCTCACTGTACCACCTGTATTGACTGAGTCTAAGACCTGAGATCGGTCGGGCCTGAGTAGCAGGGCGTGTCTCAGAGATTGTCCAGCGTCATTTGTTTCATTGGGCCGCCAATATCGGTGTGCCCATCATTGAACTGCTCAAGATTGAGCGAGCCGGATCGCAGAGTATTTATTCTCTCTCTGTCATTTGAATCCAACTCAAAGCCGTAGACAGCTTCTTTAAGATAATACCCGAGTGACTCGCTCAAGTATGGGGGAACCGCGTTGCCTATCTGTTGTCGTACAGAGACCAGACCACCGTCGAAGCGGTACCAGTCGGGGAACGTTTGGAGTCGAGCCCCTTCGCGTGGTGTGAGCCCACGATCTTGGAACGGATGGATACAGCGAGCGCTCGAGGGCTTCGACATATTTGAGGTGATGGCAACTGCGGGCTCCCGAGAGTCCAGCCTGGAGTAGGAGTTATGATATCCTGAGGAAGGAGCCAACTCGTCTGGAATCTCACTCCGGTTACCGCCATCGGAGATGTGCGAAATCATCTCAACCATATCATCGGTGTGGTTGGCTGCCTGATGGAGTGTCAACTCTTCATTCCCGTTCCGAAGGTCTTGCTGGAGAACCGTTTCCGGATCTGAATCGTACGCTGTCGCTTCTTTTCCAGCGCCTACGTGCGGAAGATCGCCGATCCCGTCCATCACCCCGGGAGTCTCAACGGGATCAATCTCGAACCCATCGATTGAGTGAGCTGGAGCGCTACCCTTGAATGCGAGTACGATTAGACGTCGGCGGTGCTGCGGGACCCCGAAGTCCGATGCAGTCACGACGTGTGGTGTCACCTCGTAACCGATGTTGTTGAACGATTCCTTAACAGCGTCTAGGAATCGACCGTCGTCGGTGTTCTCCATTCCACGGACGTTCTCGAAAAGCGCTGCCTCGGGTTGAAGTTCGTTTACCCACTGGATGAAATAAGTGAAGAGATGGTTCCGATCATCGGAGCCATCGGGACTAACGACTTCTGAGAATCCCTGGCATGGCGGCCCACCGGCAACCAAGTCAACCGTGTCATGTCCCACGAGGTCTGTAATCTCAGAAGTATCAACATCGCGGATATCCATCGTCATCTCTTCGGCCTTGACTTCGTCGCGGTTGCGTGCGAACGTTGACCGCGCATCGTCGTCGACTTCGACAGCGTGCACGAGGTCGAATCCGGCTTTCTCAAGGCCCAGCGACAGCCCACCAGCACCGGCAAACAAATCGACGTAACTCAGTCCCTGAGAGCTCATCTACTACGGCATTGTGCCAGATTGTATTTAATCGTTCGTAGTCGCCAGATAGATGACTCTGCTATTCGTAGATAGATACCATTTCGTAATCTTAAACCGAATAGTGAGCCTCACCGATACTATCGCTACATGGCCATGACGGACGACAATCACTCGACGACTCTGCTGTCAATATGAACTACGAACGCTCGGACGAGGAGCAGGCGGCAATCGAAGCGTTCCTTTCCGACTACTTCCCGGAGCTGTACGACGACGAGGTCCAGACAACACTGACTGAGAGTGCATCGGAACCAAGGGAGATATCCGATGCCGAAGACGCGGAAATTAGGACCCTCCTCAAATCAGTAGATGAGGAATTCGGCACCTCGAAGGGAACGCTGGGCTTGGCAATCGACTTTCTGATGATTGCCGAGCAGCTCTCACGCGAAGACGACCGGCTGTCTGGGTTCCAACCCGATATTGACCGCGAGACTATCCTAAACTGGTACGAAAACACCGCGAAGACGACACTCACACCGAAGTACGACGGAACTCGCTACGGGATTCGACCAGTTCACAATGACGTAATCGAACTGTTCCGATCGGATTTACTCCGAACGAACTTCCCTAGCTCACCCGGACACCATACCGGCGAGTGGGAGCGGTACGATCACATGCTGGAGTCGAGTTTCCGACTCTCCAGTGAAGGCCGTCACGAGGCTGTCCAGCAAGTCTTCGATCTCGGCCTGGACCGGCTGGCCGCGCGGGACTTCGACAAGCGTGACCCACCCTTCCCGAACCCGTTTGTCGAGGTTTTGAACCACTACCAGCGGTCGCACCCAGACGAAGAGGGAGGACTCACCTACCAAGCGATGGCGTACGGCTACGTCCGTACCAACTGGTCGCACCTCTCGTTCCGGGCCAGCAAGGTCCGAACTGGGTCAGCTCGACAGCACCGTCAAGGCGACATCGACGGCTACTACGGACCCGACCTGATGCTGTCCGTGGAGGTGAAAGACCGCCATATTGACGATTCGACCGTCTACAAGGAGTTCGAGGCGATGATGGATCTCGCGGAACGGACCAACGTCGTAGTTGTTGGCATCTGCACCTCCGTGACTGAGAACGCAGCGGCCACGCTTGAAGAAGCCGGCGTCGAAATCGTCACCGACCAAGACCTCGAGGACGAACTGCAGGTCTGGGACTATCACAAACAGAACCGGGCAATCCAGGGGATGGTCCATTTCCTAAGCAGCATCGAAGAGGATCCTGCAGCTGTACAGCGGCTACTTCGGTTCATCCAGAGTGTTGATCCAGAGAATCCGGCGCTAGCGCATCTTTCGGATTGATTTATACCAAAGGCAGTAAACCTGAGTGAGATTCGAAATTGAATCAGGGACTGATTTAGTAGCCAGTAAATTCAAAAATCAAGCACGGGCTGTTCAACAGTCCATTATTAGGAATTTCCATTTATCTCTTTGGCAAGAAGGGAGACATACGTTTCACCAGCAATGTTAAAATACTGTAACATTGAGAAAGAGATAATGAATATCGCGAATGACGCAGTTGTGGTAATGAACATTTGCTCCGATTGCTCAATGCTGAACTGAATTCCAGATGACAGAATTAGAATTACTATACCAAAATTTGATATTCTTAAGTTTTGCATAAACTCATGAACTGTCTTTTGCCACGCCGTTCTTCGGCTAAGATCTAAGTCCAACAGTATAAGATCATAAAGATGGTCGGCATTGCTCGGCTTTATTTCGATGGGGTAAGACGAGAGTTCCTGTTCAAAGTCAACATTAAGTTCTGATTCTACTCCATTCTCAATTTCCCATTCATGGCCAAGTTTGGATTGAAGTCGCCTGTTCACCTTACTCCAAAGTGGTAAATATGCCTCCTCTCGATAAACGCGATATAATAGTCGATTGAAATCGGCTGGGGTCTTGAAATACGTAGCTCGAATCTGATCAATGAATATTCCGGCAACAAAAAATACCAATATTCCTATTACGATATTGACGTTGTCGGTAGCTGGTGCTATATTTGCACCCAGATACAAGGAGAGAATTATGGGGCTCAGAAGGAATCCGCCAGGGATTGCATATACAAGGATTTGGCCAATATCGAACCCGAATGGACTACTTTCACTCATTTTTGACCTAGTTAGTATGTTTCTCACTATCCAAGACGAGATTTATAGTAGGCTGTGGTAAGTGTCTCACGTTCAACTGTTCACTCGGCTCTCGCTGGTTTCGGTCTGCGGTTTCGTGTACGGCCCCGTGGATTTTAGTGACGAGTCTGCCGTGACGAGATATCAACAGACCTCTTGACGTAATCAACGACTTCTTGTACGCTTTCGATATTCAAAGACGGCGATGAAAAGTTTCTCTGGGTAGGTCTTTAGGTATCTGTCCACTTTCTCTATTTGACGTTATATTTGGTAGAGAATTACCCCTCCTTACTGGGTTCTTGCCCTTTAGGAAGTTATTGAAAACATCCGTTTTGGAAATCGCGTCAAGCTAATCGTCATATGTATTTATTTCGCCATTCAAATACTTTTCTCCACGTTCTGTAATATCGTAGACCCCATTTCCAATCGGTCGCAATAGAGCGTAGTCAGCCAATTTTCGACATCGACGCGAGACCGTTGCATTCGAAACCTTAACTGATTCAGTGATGTCTCCGACAGAGGCTGCACCATTCTCGCTCAAGAATTCCATAATGCGGTCGTCCCAGATTGTCATCCACGCCCCAGATTTTCGCATTGATTTCTACTCTGACGCCATCTTTCGTATTTGTCTTGCTATTTACTCTGAAGCAATACTATTCCAGATATGGCTAAGCGTTACATTCTTGTAATTCTGACTTGGATATGTTATTGGGAGCCACTTGCTGTTCACGAGCTAGATGCTCTACACCATAGAAAACGAGCCTGTGCTGGAACAAAGACCCTGACAACGTGGTTCCTGAGGACCCGAATGACAGAAACCACTCACGCGGGCCGTTTGGCCCGTACTGGCGAATTCGCATGGTACAGTGTAAAAAACATGATTTCATGTCATAAGACGGGGGTCAGGCCATGAACGGCCTCAGCGACGAGGCGCGAGCGTTTGCAGCCGATTTGCTACCGCTGCTCAGCCGGGCTGACGCGCCGTTACCGGAGTTATTCCATGCAGTACTGCTTGAAGCCGAGCAAGACCCAGAGTATGACTACGACGGGACAACAGAGTATACTCCGGAAGGCGTTAGGCAAACCGCCGATGGGCCAGATCTTTTCACAATTGCCGTTGATGACGACCTCTCACAGGAACTGACCAGCGACCCTGATGCTGTTGATAAGTCTCGGGCAGCGCTCAGGTTGCGGTTCGACGGTGTGGAGATGCGGTCCGACTGAGAGGAGAATACGACAATGTGCCATATGTGATATTATCGGGCTATTACGAGACATTCGGGGGTGGTCTAGCTAATATACCTGTTCTGCCCTCCGGTGTTATACAGTCTTGCGACTATTTCTGTTCCGGCACCAGCGAAACCTATACCTAACTGAATGTCTCCTCATATAAGAAGTCGATAAGCGCCGATGCAAGAGTGAAGACATTCGCAGTCACAAAAATAGTCTGCGTTCTCTAGCCCCAGAATCTGTAGAAATTAAACTGCGTCATTTTTCGCCGCCGTCTCTTCGTTGTACTCCGGTTCATAGACTTTAGAGCGAAGATCGCCTTGAAAATAATCCGTTGTATTCTCAGTAAGCGTCTCATTTGAATAGCTGACATATCTGTCCAAGGCCCTACTGAAACTTGTGCCTCAACTTCTCCGTTCTCCAACAATCACCTATGCTGACCGTCCATCAAGAATCAAATAGTGGCTGTGAACAGTTCTGTGACACGCTGTGTTTTCACAGTAACCGTACGCTCTGCCGATACGACAGCTACCGTTCCCACGGGAAGGAGCCATGACGCTCGCGATAGGCTTCGATCTGGTCCAGAAACTCCTGCTCCTGGAAGTCAGGCTCGTCGCCGTGGATATCCTCCGGTGAGACACCGTCGGGAAGATGCTCATAGCCTGTGGCCTCCTCCGTGTCATCCTCCTGTTCGGGCTCGTGTCGGTGCTGTCCACACTCCCTGCAAATCCAGATCAGCCGGTCAAGATGTGAATGGCACTCGAACCCGTCGAGCCCGTGTGACTCGTGTCCCGTTATGGCGCCACACTGCCGACAGTGGAACTCGACCCCAACTGTCCCCAACTCTGATCTCGCCTGATGGCGCTGCACGATGCCGGGAACAAGCCAGTACGTGCCGTTGTCCTGCTGGAACTCGTCTCTGAGCCGCTGGAACTCCGAGCGGTCGGTGACCGACGACCCGTCCTCAAGATAGACTCGTGGCTGGACATCGGACTCGTCCCAATCGGTCTGCTCGTCGGCTGTCTCTAAGAGCATCTGTCCGCGGTCCTCATCAATCATGGTTTCGGTCGGAAGCTCAGGCCACCCTTTGGTGAGATTGGTGGCTGGCTCACTGCCGAACGCTGCACGGCACTTCACCGTTCCGTGAGAGGTGTCCTCGCCGCTCGCGATACTATCAGAGATGGAGAAGGCCGCAGCGCCGAGGGCTCGTGCGTGGAAGGTAGTGTTCGCCTCGACGAGCGCGAGCACGACTCGGCCGAATGTCCACTCTTCGAGTGGGCTGTCATCTTGGTCGTCGGTAGGCGTCTCTGAGACGCTTGTGTGAGCGCAGAACGGACACTGGCGTTCATCCCGAGGGATATCTTTCCCACAGGTCGCACAGGTTCGAGAAGCATCTTCCGTCCCGCTTGGGTACCTACGGGATTCGAGGACACGTTCCCGCCCGTTCCCCCTCGATTTAGGGTCCGAACTTGCTGCACCACGGATGTCTGCGGGGTCAAACTCGGGGTTCCGATCCGTCACACACATAGTTGCGTTCATCATCGTATTTAAACCTCCAGCTTAGAGGTGGCGCAAAATAGACCGAGGCCGTCTAGGACGTAACTGCCGTACGGCCGTGTCCTGTTGAGGAACTCATTGACCCGCTTCTGATGGGACGCCGTCCTGATTCAGAAGCGCCTGTGGGGACGCTGCATGGGCAAGACCGATTAGTAGTGGTTCAACTGCTG
The DNA here is from genome assembly GCF_030848575.1 of Haloarcula sp. H-GB4. Classification (NCBI taxonomy): domain Archaea; kingdom Methanobacteriati; phylum Methanobacteriota; class Halobacteria; order Halobacteriales; family Haloarculaceae; genus Haloarcula; species Haloarcula sp. H-GB4. The sequence continues at coordinate 93,213 of NZ_JAVDDX010000005.1, forward strand.
CGAGCGTGAGTGGATGGCCATACGGACTGGTATCAGCTCCGGAATGCCAAGCATGGACCCATAGATACGTCGGCTGGGACAGTTGGCGAGATTCGGATTCGAACAGCGCATCTGCCCAGTGCTGTTTTCGCTCATCATCGCCCAGCAGCGACATCGAGAGTTCACCAATGTGCCAGTAATCACCATCACCCCAGCGGGCGAAGCTCCGTGTCGCAGGTCGATCCTGTGCGATTTCAGTAAAATTCGAACTCAGCTCTCGCTTCTTGCCGTAGGCTTCTGCCTTCCCGATGTATTGAGGACTGATATCAGCCGGCGTCGCTTCGTCTACTGGGGCCGTGAGCTGGTACATGATGTACAACAGCCCATCATACCCGTCGTCTCGAATACCAGTCTCATCAACGCACTTGCGGCCTTCACGACGAATCCGATCATCAATTGTATCTGATCGTGCGAGGCGTCCAGTATCGGTCAATCGAACCCGACCGGACTCATCCGCATCGAACAGGTGAATTGGGTCGTTCATCTCAGGGTCACGGAGATCAGAAAGCAGGTAGTTCTCTAACCAGTTGTTCCACAGTTCCAGTTTTGAGGCTGATGGCTCCTGTTCTCTCTGATCGGGTGACCTTACCCGCTCTAAGGTGGGATCCTCCTCTGTAATCCAGTCGGGACCGGCCTTCCCGATTTCGTAGAGGGTCCGATTGGGAACGAACTCCCGGTTCGCGAAGACACGATCATACTGCTCCATCGATTCGACAAGACCAACGAGCTTTGCTTCCAGTTCCTGTCGATAGGTCGGATGTCCGTACGGGCCGCGTGTGTTCTCATCGAGTTCGTATATCCACGCATAGAGCGAGCCTGATGCCTGTTCGTAGACAGTTGCCATATGGTCGTACTTCGAGAAGCTTCCCCAAGAGCCGTCGTCAGCCCACGCTTCCAGTGGTAGTGACTCCCGAATCTTCCGGGAGTGCTGCCCGAGTCGCGAACTGATATCGGTCGACTCACCGATGTATACGGGAATGACATCGCCGGGATCCGTTCCGTCACCATCGAGCAAATAGAGCAGATACAGATATTCGCCATCATTCTTGCCCCATTTGTAGCTCCCGAGCTCATCGCTCGTAGTAAGACCGTCGTCCGTTTCTGCAAGAAGCGGAACTGGGTCTGGCGTCTCTGACTCAGCAATGTCTATGATGAGCGTGTCAGCAAGCCACTGCTCCCATCTGGCGACGTGTGCGACCATCTATCTTGGCCAGAACAGGCCGTCAGAAAAACGTGTTTCGTCAGTCTGACGACTAACTTGCCGCCGCGACCGTAGAACGCATCCACGGCGCTATATCCTCGGAACAGGCCGATGAGGACCACCACTCACGGTATCCGAAACCGCTAGTAGTCTTTCGGCTCGTCTGTCTCGAGTGACTGGAGTAGGTCTTGGGTTGTATCGATGAGTGTCGACAGTCGGTCTTGATCGAACGACGTGATCTGTCCTGTCTCGGTATCGTAGGTGATCACGCCTGTCTTTTCGAGGACTGGCAAATGCAAGTGGTGCAACGCTTGCTCCGGGCTACTGGCGGACTGTGTCGAGATACTCGGTTCCTCTGGGAGTTCATCAGCAAGTGCCGCACGGTCCATTGGGATATCGCTCGGTGACAATTCCTCAATGATCTGGATTCGAGTCTCGTGTCGAAACATCTCGAACCCATAGATAGCATCCTGCGTAGACGTATTGGCTGTCATTTGACCCCCACCTTCGTGAGCGTTGCTGCCCGACTGTTTTGACTGGGAGCGACCAGCCCAAGACAGGGTAACTGGCTAGGGTGGTCGGCCCGCTGGTCGTCCTTCGCCCTATGAATAATATGGCTGTTCGACTGCATCTCGTCGCGTATCGACTGTGTCTGTGACTGCACAGGTACTTGGAGCGGGTGTCAATGAATGAGTGTTAGTACGGCAGTATCGTTACAATCATTACTATTTGAATGGTCGGCCAGTATGCCGTATAATTCAGGCCGCGTCTGCGATGGCCACTGCACCTACAAGCCGAACACTGGCCCACCATGGACTTTCCAGAGAATATTCACATCATGCCGTTTGGGTTTGAGAAGGACCGAATCGTCGAGACAGCGCTCGATTCGAACGCCGATAAGGTCGTCTTGTTAGACTGGCTCGATGGAATTGAACGCCCACCATATCATGCGGATGTCCGCACGGCTCTCGCCGAGAGTCCTATCGAAACAACGGAAATCGAGTGCAATATTTTCGACCTGTACGAGACAATCTCCGTCATCGCCGATCTGATCGTCAGTGAACACGCAGCCGGCAACAGGGTCTACGTCAACCTAGCTACGGGAAGCAAGATCACCGCAATCGGTGGAATGATCGCCTGTATGGTGACCGGCAAGGCTGCACCGTACTACGTTCGCGCCGAGGAGTATGCGGCCGGTGACGAACCCGTCGGCCATGGCGTCGAGACGAAAATGGATCTCCCACAGTACCCCATCGCAAAGCCAGACCCACAGCGGATTACAGTCCTTGGATATCTGGTTGCGGAACAGGACAATCTACGCGAAGGGCTCAGTTACTCCGTTCGCAAGAAGGATCTCATCGAGTTTGGTGAACAGGAGGAACTGCCGTTTGCAGTCCATTACGATGGCGATTCCTACAATGGCTACTATCGTCGGCTGGAAAATCACATTCTCGACCCGCTATTGGAGAAGGAGTATATTGAGATTGAGGAGCGAGGCCGCCAGAAGATTGTCAAGCCAACCGAACTCGGTCGGAAATCGTACGTGGCGTTTCAGTATGTAGATGGTGGGGACTGATTTCGGTGACTGCGTAATTAGAGCTCTTGATAGAGGTAGTATGGGCCAAAAGCCAGTGGAAAGATAACTATTGAAGCAAGCTCACCATTGGAGAGAGATGCCTCGGGTACTGCCTTTGTATACACATACGCTGCGATGGGAATGAGCACCCAACCAACCCACATAATCGTGCTTGAAAACGCATACTCGGTAAATATCCCAGTGTAGAGTAGAAGCGTACCGAGCCCTATGCCTGCCAAGTACGAAGCTCCCCTCGTCAACCGTACCCGAGTAATGACATCGTCGCAGAATTCGGCTGGGGAGAGAACTTCTCCTTGGCTTTGTGTTGCATGCGTTTGTACGGAATCAGCCGCTTGGTTGTTTTGAACCATTTCGACAAGATCCTCTCCATCAACCAATTCCACGTCAAGCTCTTCACCTCGATCTCTTGCCGGGTCTGTGAACGATCCGGTCGTTACAATCGCGACGATATCGGCATTTTCCTGCTTTTTCAGCGCATAATATTGTTGCACATCAGCCGTTCCAACCCGGTTATGAGAACTGTATCTCTTCGCCTGTATGACCATCTTCTGTGAGACGGGATCATCTCTTTCAGCGATGACATCGACCCCACGATCATTGCTTTGCTGGGTAACAGTTGTTTCCCACCCATCCTTTTCCCAGAGATCTGCTACAAAATATTCAAACTTTTTTGGATCCATCGCCAGCAAGTTCTCTTGTATAACTGGTTCAGAAACACCCATTATCATACATGGTTCTTTGGAGGTACTTCTAATATTTTATCGTCAGTACCTGATATGTAATATGCCACAGATTCTTGCGTAGGTTCGTCTCCTGTGTCTCTGTAATCGAGACCATCTTAGCTGCTGATTATGTCATAGTCGTTATCTCACACGAGTCTGGAGAAAAGCTTAGAGAACGGGGTCGCGTCGGCGAATATAACGACCGAAACGGTCTAATCTACCTATATCCCGAGGTTATAGATATTGATAACCGAGACAAAATTATACGGTACCATGATATGTATGTCTATATTGAATGACTGAGGAATATGTTATCGGCGATCAGGTCTCATTCTATGGCGGTCGTGGGACGATCGTTGAGGTGGTTAATCGTTCGCCAGAACCCTCATTTCAGGTCCTGACCGATGAAGGGACCACCCGCGAAATATCGCCAGACCTCCCGATGTTTCGAAAGGTAAGTGAGACAGAGGCAGGCGAAATGGTAGATTTTCTCGGTGGAGAAGCGACTGTTATTGGGCGAGAGGAACGGTCTACAGATGTCGATCTGCTATACCTACGGACAGCTAATGGCGAATTTAAGAAAGTACCAGCGGATTCAAAAGGATTGCATCCTGGTCGATCAATCTCTGATAGACTGGCTGGTGGCGAATTCAATGATCCAGCCCGTTTCAGTCTCCGTGAACGTGCCGCTCGGTTAAGTCTCGCCTATGGATCGGATCGATTCCTGTCACTCTCTGGGAGCCGGATTAGAATTGAACCGTATCAGGTGGACGCAGCACACGAAGTCCTGACTGCTTATGAACCCCGGTATCTGATCGCTGATGAAGTCGGACTCGGCAAGACAATTGAGGCAGGCATCATCATTGAAGAGTTGTTGGCCCGAGGGCGAGCAGAGCGCGTACTGATCGTGACCCCGGCATCGCTACGTGATCAGTGGCAAGCAGAGATGCAGGACAAGTTCGGCCGGGAATATGTGGCATATGACAGAGGTATTGTCGACTCACTCAGGCAGGCACGACCCATGCAGAACGTATGGGAGACGGAAGACCGTATTGTGACCTCAATCGATTTCGCTAAGCAGGACGACATGCTTGCGGCACTTGAGCAACTTGATACTCCTTGGGATGTAGTTGTATTCGATGAGGCACATCACCTGACCGCACGCGAGGGGAGTGACGGGATTAGCCGGGCCGATCGGTATCGTGTTGGTGAGGCAGTTGGTGATAATACCGATGCGCTCTTGCTCCTGACCGGGACGCCGCACAAGGGAAAACCCGATCAGTTCTATCACCTGCTTCGATTACTTGACCCATACCGATTTAACGGTCCACAGGATGTCAAACCAGAGAAAATTGAGGACCTGATGATACGCCGGACAAAGAGCGACGATAGCATGATTGATGCTGACGGGGAACCGATGTTTCCTCCACGCGAAATTCAGACATTGGGTGTAGACCTCACCCCGGCAGAGCGAAGATTGTACGACGACCTCACAGAATACATTTCCGCAATATACACTGCGAGCGCCGATTCCGACCAACACGCAGCCGGGTTTACGATGGTGATCTATCAGAAGCGACTCGTCTCGAGTATTCAGTCGATACGGGAATCGCTTCGCAACCGTCTCGACGATCTTGATTCAAAGAGCACTGCCGACGAGATTGTAACAGAAGAACTGAATTGTGTTGACGACACTGCAGAAACAGAGGCGGAGGTTCTCGAGCAACTGATTGCAGCAACTGAAGCCATCGGCTTGGACTCGAAAGGGAAACGTCTCCGAGAATTTATGGATGGTGTTTTTACAGAAAACCCAGATGAGAAGATCCTCGTTTTCACCGAGTACACTGATACACTCGACTATCTGCGTGATACCGTACTTGAGGATCTTGATGTTGCAGAAGTTCATGGAGGAATGGATCAGGACTCTCGTCGGACCGAAATGGAACGGTTCGAGGACGACTGTCAGGTTCTGTTGGCAACCGACGCTGCGCGAGAAGGACTGAATCTCCAGTTCGCACACATCATGGTCAACTACGACCTGCCCTGGAACCCAATCAGAATCGACCAGCGAATGGGTCGGCTTCACCGCTATGGACAAGACGAGACTGTACACATCTACAATCTGTTCATCCGCAATACGCGAGAGAGTGATATACTTGATCTGCTCGTTTCGAAACTCCAGCAAATCGAGTCTGACACCGGGATGCACTCTGATGTTCTCGGGACTGTCCTTGATGACTACGACGTAGAGGGAGCGATTATGGATGCTGTAACGGGGGCACGTAGCTCAGATGATGTGAAAGCTGATCTGGAAAACGCGATTGATGAACGTAAGGAAGCAGTCGAACGGATCGAAAACGAATTTCTCATTCGGGACAAGTTCGATCAGACTGCACTGGACCATATTCAGGATCTCATCGATCTGAGCGAGACACGGCCGATCGGAGAGGATGACATTGAACGGCTTGTTCACCAGTTTGTTGCCGAGTTTGGTGGCGAGATTCGCAATGCAACAGCTGGGCCTGCCCCAAACAGTCATCCGCTATACTCGATTGACGTTCCAGAGATTCTAGCACTGGACGATAGTGTGAAAGCACGATATTCCAAGGTGACGTTTGCTCGAGAGACCGCTCTCGAGCGTCCGGAAGCCGAGCTTGTCTCGCTGAATCATGCTCTGGTGCAGCAGATCGTCGACTACTGTCTTGATGGAGACTGGATCGATGGACAGGTTGCAGCACTTGTCACGGGTGAAACAGAGGCTGCACCGGGGATTCTTGCAACGTATCAACTTGGCTACGTGAGCGGTGACGGCGAGCTACCAACTGAAGATTACGCGCGGATATATATTACTGAGGAGGGAGAAATAAGCCAAGAACCTCCTCGACTGGCAGGAGCGTTACCGCCTGCAGTTGCGACTGCACATCCTCAGTCATACACGCTGGCAGAAGAGGCCGAATCACTGCTCGAAACGACTGAGTCAGTGGCTCGTGAGCGAGTAGAAGAGCTTGCTTCTGATGTTAAACAGGAAAGGCAAAAAGACGTAGATATCAAGGAAAAGCACGCTCGTCGCTATTTTGAGGAAAAAATTCGGGAGCAGGAGGACCGTCTCAGAAAATACGAAATGAAGCAGACGGACACGGACAAAGACATGACTATTGCGATCCGGGGGGCTAGGAGCAAACTAGAGGAACTCGAGACAGAATGGGAGTCTGAACAGGATCGACTCGAACGAGAACGGATGGTGATTCCTGATGAACCTGAGCTAATCAACACCGCCGTCGTAACTAGTCAGATTCCGGCTATTACTGAGACAATTCTGACAGCGTCAGACCAGAATGACTTTTCTGCACTTGCCAGTTCACTGGCTATCGATACGCCCGAAGAAGCCGAGGCTCGATTGACATTTATCGATGGGTACGACCAGATAGAGCACAGCACAGACTTGGGGTCCGCAGCGCGTCTCTTCCGTACTGGCGTACCACAGGAGTCTACAGCATTCAGCACTCGGGAAATTGCAGGCGAAGAGATTGCAGTAGCAGGCGAGTGTCACAGTTCCGAGCTAGAGATCACCGAGGCACTGGCGGAGTTGAGTGGGTTGCTGACAGCGTTCGACACAGCGTTGACTGTGCAACCCTGCCTTACGAATGAACCCGCTGATGCGTTCTATACAGACGACAAACTGTTCGTCAACTTGGCAGTGTGGCACCAGCATCCGCGACGGTATTGGATTACTGTACTTGCTCGTGAACTTACGATGTACGACTCTGGTACTGTTCCAGAACAGATCTACGAGCAGATACGGGAGCGGCTGCGGAATGCGGCTTAACCTTGCTCGATAACAGTCCGGATCGCTCTGCCAGCGCTCTCGGCCAGTAACGGTGGCACAGCGTTTCCAACCTGTCTGTATGCAGCTGTACGGGACCCGGGGAACACGAATCGGTCAGGGAACGACTGAATTCGAGCCGCTTCACGGACGGTAAATGAGCGGGCCTGACGTGGATGAATATGCATATGTCCGTCCTTATGAATATGTGCCGTCACCGTTGAAGACGGTCGATCACCCTGCTGTTTCGTGTAATTATCGGAAAACACATCCTCACGGTAGGGCTGGAGCTTATCGGGAAGGTCTCCAATTCGCCAGCCAGTCCCTGCACCGAGCAATGAGTAGAGCGACAGATCTGCGAGGTTATGATAGCGTGCCTCGTGGTTATGCAGTTTCTCATGCTTGCCATTCTCCGTAGAAACCGTCGGTGCATCTTCTCGGGCCCATTTCTGATACTGGGTCACTGGTGGCAGTTCATATCTGTCGGCTGCGGCTGGTGGATGTAGGTCTGATGCTCTGTCACCTCCTGGTGAGAGGGGTGGAAGATCGGAGATCGCCTCTGCAACAGTTACCCAAGGAACGCGCGATTGTGGCTTTGCCGGACTGGCTGCATCTGTATTGGCCTCAAGATATTCATCGAGTGTTTCCTGTGTCTGCTCGCGTTCTGGCTGTGATACAAACCGGGCGGTGCGCTCTCTGTCGGATTTGGGCTCCCGATGTGTGCGCCACTCTTCAAGTCTCGGGGGGCGTGTATCTTTTTTTGTCCCGATAATTAGGAGTCGCTTCCGTCGCTGTGGGACGCCGAAATCAGCGGCATCCACGACCCAGTGGTCGACACTGTATCCGAGATTGCGAAATTCCCCACAGATATGCTGGAGGACAGATTCTCCAGCGTCGTTTTCCGCTGATGCCATACCCTGCACGTTCTCCATAACGAATGCGTCTGGGTCGTATTTTGCAACAGCGTCGCGGAGTCGCTTCCAGAGCTGTGTTCGACTGTCTGTCGTTGCATCGCGGCCATCGAGGGAATCCAGCTTTGTTCGACCGACAATTGAAAACGGTGGGCAGGGAGGTCCACCAGCGACAAGATCAATTGATTGGTCTAACGCGGGTAATTCAGACGTGGTGATATCCGCTGTCGTGCAGTCCACCGAAGGGTGGTTTTTACGGTAGGTCTCGGTGGCAGCGTCATCGACATCATTGGCCCAGCTAATGTCGTATCCTGCCCACTGAAGTCCGGTTGAAATCCCTCCAGCACCACAGAAGAGATCGATTGCAGTTAGAGACTCAGATGGCATATCTCCTATTGACACGCGACCAGCAAAGAAGGTTGAGAAGCTGGATCTAGTCGTCCGATTTTGCTGCAAGGGAGTCTGACGCACTGGCTGCCGCAGGACTTCCATTGCTGATGAACTTGCCGAGTACCGAAGCAATCCGATCTCCCAAGACTGGGGGAACGGCATTGCCGATCTGCCGGAACTGGCTAGTGAACGGGCCTAGGAATACATACGAATCAGGGAACGACTGGAGTCGTGCCGCCTCCCGAGGCGTGATACCTCGACTCCGAGTACTATCCTGTTTTGTTACGTCAGGGCGAGCATATTCGTAGTAGTCGGGAAGAATGAAGCTATTTGCGTCTTTTTCGAGATGCGCAACGATAGTCGGCGAGGGTTCGTCCCAGTGTAACATCCGGTACTTGTCCTTGAACTTGGGGTTCTCCTCTGTCCCAACATCATATTCGATAAGATGTCCGTACTCGGTCCCGTATTTTACATCCCAGCCAGTGTCACCAGGTTCCATCACATCGCTGAACAGTTTCCGATCTTTTTCCATTGGATGTTCACGAGCCTGATGATTGTACGTTAGTTGCGTACCATTGTGGAGTTCGTTGTCGCGAACGTACTCACTGGCTCGACCCCGGTGTCGCCCTGCAACCACGTCTCCACCCTCACCACGTCGAAGCCGTGGCAGATTCGAGAGGGCCTGATGTATCGTTGTCTCTGTGTCAGTGTCTGGAATAAGTGCTCCAAAGAATTCTCCAACCAGTTCGTCCGGCTCCGGGACAGTTTTGCCACGCACACCGAACAGTATGACGCGGTCACGTTCCTGTGGAATCCCGAACCTCGAACAGTCAATGAGCCGGTGATCAGTAGTATATCCCAGTTCTGACAGCGCAGCCTCAACATCATCTATAACGCGCCTGTCACTGTCACCAACCGGGCTCCGGATTCCCTCGACGTTCTCCATGATGATGTACTGTGGCTCGAGTGTCTCAAGTAGCGAAACGTAGTGCTGATACAGCTCCGTCCGTGGATCATCGATCACGCTATAGGAGTCATCGTCAGCTCGCCGAGACCGGTAACCCGCTACCGAGAGTGCTTGACAGGGGGGGCCACCAACGACAAGATCGACATCTGGAGCGAGCTCTTCAAGCTCATCTGCATTCTCTGCAAGATTCCCGATATCGTCACACTGGATCTTCTGATGTGGGATCTCGGGATGATTGAGCCGATATGTGTCCGTTGCTGCTTCATCTTCATCGACCGCCAGTGCCACGTCGAATTGCGGACCGGTAACCCCCCGTGTAAATCCATGCGAAAGGCCACCAGCGCCACAGAATAGATCCACGACTGTTGGCCTCTCTGTCCCCTCGGCCGATACCTGCCTGTCAATTCGATGTGACAGCGTGAACTGCTGCAGTTCGCAGTTCGAGGTTGTGTGGTCCTCATCACAGTAGCTCACATGCCCTGCGAGTGCTCTGTGCAGTGCCGGGATGTGACGGTCACTCAGTTCGGACTCCAGTATTCTGTGTCGACCGTTCTCCGGTGTATTCTCCGGACCAAGCAGGCCGAGTTCTACAAGCAGTGCGTCTACCTGTTTATCTGCAGGCCAAACTGGCTTATCGAGAGCAGTGAGCAATAACCACCAAGCACTGGTATCGTCAATGCCTGGGAGTAATACCATCATTTCCTGCAGGAGATCATAGGCGACTGTCGGAAGGCTGGTAAGCGTATAGCCCTCTGTGTATCGGTGGTCCTTGATTATCGAAAGTGCTTCCTTGAGTTCTGAAATTGCCGTGGCATCTAGGACACGTCGTCCCGGGGCAGTACGCGAAACCCGCTCGATGGTTTCGGTTTCTGCAGCCACAATATCCTCCCAGTCACCAATCTGGTCCCGGAGAGCGGCGACAATTGCCCGCTCGGCATTGGTGTAATAGTGGTCAACAATCGACTCTGCATTCGAGAGTACTGCAGCTGCGACCGCATCGAGCGGATCATCGCTACCGCAGAGTGGATCACCACAGACGCATGTATCTCGCTGGCTATCGCTGGATGGTGACCAAACCCTGCCGTAGCAACACTGATAAGAATCGTCAGTAGAACTCCGTTTTCGCGCGAGAGAGTTCGGTGTTGCCTGTGGACATCCACTGGGAATATTCCACTGTCGATGCCGCTGCTCTGCTGCGAGCGTTTCGGTCAGAAACCCAATGTGCCTGAAAAGGAATGCACGGTGCTCTGTCTGTTCATTTTCGAAACCGTCGACTGTCCGCCGCAGACAATCAGATATTTCAGTGGATCGATAGTCACTCATGGCTCCACTTCTCCAAGGGCCGCATAAACTTCACGCGCGAAGGCAGGACTCGCGAGCGACGTTATCATCGCAACCATCTATACACCGTTGCTAATTGGCTACAATAAAGAGCTTGTGTCATATCACGGTACAGCGATGGGAATACTGATGATATTCTGTAATAGCGACTAGATTATGTTGGTGTGAAATCCGATAGACGACGGTTCAGGTAACGCTGATTCCTTGGTCGGAAAGATGACCACTACAGCCATGGAAGTAGATCGGTACGTCGACCAGAATATCACCTCTCAGCAAATTCGACGGAATGAGATCCGGTCTCTTGAGCGTCAAACTCATAGGTTTATCAATCAGGTCCCATCGCTCTGTAGTGGCTAGAAACATACGGTTCATCCCGCCATAGTAACAGACTACCGCTCTTTGGAACGCATGTTTGTCTGAAGTCCTGTTTCAGCGGACCGGGCAGTGCCGTCGATGAAATTTACGACCAGCTCTCCGCTTGCTGTCCAGATGCGAAACTCCTGTAAGAAACTCCAAGTGATGAGATTCAGACTATGATTATCACTCTCAGGGAGTGGTCAGTGGCCAATCACGACCGCAACGTTGACCAGCTCGGGTTCATCCGGGACGACAATCTCTTCCTCGTCCAGTCGCGAGAGTTCTTTTTTTCGCTCCTTGCGCAGGTCCTGAAGCGCTCGATTCGTCTGGTTGATGAGCACCTGCATATCTTCGTCCGGCTCGCTGGCACGCTGCTCATAGCGTTCAAGCCGCTCCTGCTGTTCGTCGATTTTGCTTTCGAAGTACCGCTTTGCGTGATCCCGTTTGATCTCGATCTCCCGTGAGCGCTCGGCCTGTGCCTCCTCGGCAAGCTGGTTGACACGGTCCCAAGCCTCGCCTTCAGCGACTTCGAGCAGGTCATCTGCAACCTGCGTGATTGTCGTTACGTCATCGAATGACTCGGTCTGCTCCGGTGGAATCCCACCGACGAGTTCGACAGATTCCTCGTCCAGTACGGTTCCATCGGGACGAACGTATAGCTGGATGAGCCGCTCGGTAACGGTATCGCCTCGACCCGACTGGTATCCGATGCGGTAGTTACAGAGCAGTCCGGGCGTGGGTGTATCGTCTGATCCGACCCTGACAGCAGTCTGGCCACCCACAATATCGGACTGCAACGAGAATTCGATGATGTTCTTCACCAGTGGATGGTCGAGTGCAAGGAACGTGATCGCCTCTTTTTCCCGTGCAATCTCCCGAGAGAAGGTCGCCTGGTCGTACCGCTTCTGGACCTCACCGCCTGCGATCACATCTGGAACCGTGAGCTGGAACACATCCCCTTCCGTGCGGGCCGGGCCCGGATGGGTCCCACTGATATCGCCATCGTACAGCTCGAAGAATGTCCTGACAAGCGATTCGATATCCGTCTCACTGACCTGCTCGTCTTTCGACTCCTCTATCACATCAAGGATTTTCCGGTCTTCCTCACTGAGATCGAACCGGTCACGAATCAGGAAATCCGTCTCGAGACGCTGGATCGCCTCGGCATGTTCCTCGACAGTCTGGTCAATAACCTCAGCGAACTGTTCGGTTGACTGGTCTTTCGAGATTGCAGTCATAATCTGTTCTTCGAGATCAAACTCATCCAGAACCATCCCGAGTACATCAGAACTCATACCCAGCGTGGATTCGATCTCATCGACTTTGTCCATGAGCAATTCGAGGATATCGCTCTCTCGGGTATCGGTAACGAACAGATTGCGAATCTCGACAGTGTGCTCTTGCCCGTAACGATGGAGTCGCCCGATCCGCTGGTCGATCCTGATCGGGTTCCATGGGAGGTCGTAATTGACCATGATATGGGCGAACTGCATGTTCAGCCCCTCCCGTGCGGCATCGGTAGCAAGCATGACGTTCGCCTCCTCGCGGAACTTTTCGATCTCCTGCCGGCGCTGGGACTGGTTCAGATCGCCGTAGATCTGTGCGATGTCATGATTGCTGAACACCCGATCACGGAGGTATTCGAGCGTATCTGTATACTCCGTGAAGACAAGGATCTTCTCGTCTGGATCCTCCTCGAGGATGCGGTCCACAAAATTACGGAGTTCCCTGGCCTTGGAGTCAGTCTGGATCGCTTTTGCCTGGTTGTAGAGGTCCTGAACAATAGCCAGTTCCTCCTCGATAGCCTCGCTGTCCCGCCCCAGCGTGACGTCTTCGAGCTCCTCCTCCACTCGATCTCGCTGTTCATCTGTCAGCATGTCCGGGTCAGCGCGGTACTGGTCCACCATACTCCGGACGACCGACGAGAGTTCGCCTGGGTCTTTCCCACCAGTCTTGAGCGTTTCCAACCGCTTTTTTAGCGACTGTCTGATGGCATAGATACTGGAGACGAGGCGTTTCTGGTAGATGGACATCGCGAAGCCGACGACGTTACTGTCCTCTTGGTCGGCAAGGTTGTAGCTCTCGCTGATATACTCCGTGACGTTATCGTAGAGCTCGCGTTCCTCGTCAGTGAAGGTAACCGGGAGTGTCTCGATGTTCTTGTCGGGGAACATTGGCGAGCCATCCTGCTCGTACATGTTCTCTTTCAGCCGCCGGATCATCAGGTCCTGCAGCTCCTCTTTCGTGATGTCGTATTCGTCCCGGAAGCGGTAGGGAGCAAGCAGGTCGATCATGAAGTAGAACTGATCCGGTTTCCCCTTGTGCGGGGTCCCTGTCAGAAACAGCAGTCCCTCTGAATTACGAGCGACTGCCTCTCCAACACGATACCGGTCGGTCTTCTCGACTGTATCGTCGCTTTTGCGTCGAGCAGTCAGGTGATGGGACTCGTCGAACACTGCGATATCCCACGATTCCTCGAGGTTCTCGAGGGCGGCCCGCATGTCGTCCTGCTTGGCGAAATCGATCGAGGTGATGATCCGGTCGTCGTGTGTCCAGACGTTCTTGTTCGGGTGTGCCTGTTTTTTCGCCTCGACGTACTCCCGGTCATACACCTGATAGGTGCGGTCGAATTTGTCGCGCATCTCTGCCTGCCACTGTTCGGCCAGCGGTGCTGGCGTCACAATCAGTACCCGGTCAGCCCGACCCCGAGCGATGAGTTCCTCGATAACGATCGCTGCTTCAATGGTCTTCCCGAGGCCGACCTCATCCCCGATGAGATAACGGTGGTCCACTGAACTGAGGATATCGTAGGCGGCTTTGACTTGGTAAGGTTCGATATCAATGCGGCTCCCGGTGAGTGCGACAAATCGGTCCTGTCGATGGGCAAGCCCGAGCTCGGCGGCCTTCAATCGCAGGTCAAATCGTTCAGGCGAATCGAACTCGCCCTTGCTAACGAGATCAGAACCGGTATCCGTTTTTTCGATTGGCAGGGCAGTCGGCCGTTTGGTGAGACCACCGTCGGTATGAATGTAGAGAAGACAGGGGCCACCATCCCGGTGGTCGATCTTGGTAATTTCTCCCTGATTGCCGGGGAAACTGACCTGCTCGCCAACCTCGAAATCGCAGTCGCAATCGGTCACTGGTTTCTGTAGTTATAGCAGCCGGTCTTATGTCTGTCGGACAGACTATGACGCTACAGACATACCTGCCAAAATAACGGAGCTATCAACAGCTATTTTCTCCTATCGGGTGTGACCGGTGCTCATCTTGATTGATTTCACTCTGGCGCTTGCGAGCCTCTTCAAATGAATGCGTGAAAAATTACTGTTTGAGGCAGGTAGTTACCTGTTCTTGGAGATGGGCGAACACACATTCAGCGACGTCAACGTCGGGGGATCCTGTGACGACTACCTTTCCGTTGGCAAACACCAAGAGAACGGCCGGGTAATCAGCAGGTCGATAGATGAGACCGGGAAACTGTTCTGGCTCATATTCGACTGATTCTAAACCTAGCGCGACAGAGAGCGTATTCAGATCTACTGGGTCATCTAGCTGTGCCGTACAGACAACATTCTGTACCGTAAATCCGGCTTCGGTATCTGCGTCTATGATGTCCAGCTCGGATAGTGTCGTGAGGAACCCGTCATTTGTTTCGTACAGCTGTTCGAACGCAGAGCACCCACTGATGATGTACTTCCCACTCCGATAGACCGTGACGAGCGGACCATCCTCAATAAGCCGAAGGTATAGACCGTGGTAGTTCGAAGGATCGTATTCGGTGTACGGTAGATCTAGATCGGACTCGACCTTGGCCACATCGAGTTCCACACCCAGATCTCCCGACCCGACAGCGTTCACGATAGAAATCATTCGTCTTGTGCCTCTGTAGGAGAAATGACGTACGTCGCTATTACTAATTCCGGTTCCTGAGGAGTGACGTGTTTCTCTTCCTCAAGCCGGGACAGCTCTTCTTCACGTTCGCGTCGCAGACTCTCGAGCTTCTGTTTCGCGTTCCCAATCGGTGCGGACATATCTGCACCCTGCTCAGCCCGCTGCTGGTACTGCTCTAACCGCTCTTCCCATTCTTCGATTTGCTCTTCGAAGTATCGCTCAGTGTGCTCTCGTTTGATCTCGATCTCCCGTTCTCGTTCGGTTCTGGCTTCCTCGGCGAATGACTCGACGTGGGTCCACGCCTCCATCTCTGCAGCCTCGTAGAGGTCCTCGGCCATACTCGAGAGCCGATCAACCTCCTGTGACGATGGGATATCGCTGGGAGCTGTCGTCTTGGAAAACTCGGGGACCTCAGTCGTTACACTACCATCCGGACGAACATACAATTGAACGAGCTTCTCGGTCACCACATCGCCGGCACCGGAGACGTAGCCAAGACGGTAATTGAACAAAAGCCCAAGGGTTCGAGACGCCGTTGCAGCGACTTTCGTCGCGATTTCGCCCTAGATATGGGTACTGTCCAAGCAAAATCCGATGAGCGACTCGACGAGAGGATGGTCAAGTGAGATGAACTCGACATCGTCCTCCTCCATCGCGATATCCTTGGTGAAGGTGGCCCGTTGGTATTGCCGTGCCACTTGATTCCCACTGAGGACATCGGGGACTTCGAGCTGGAACACGTCCCCTTCCATCCGGGCGGGCCCTAGTCGAACGCCCTTGATAGAGCCGCCGAATTCGTCGAAGAACACTCGCACGAGGGTCTCGATGTCGTCCTCAGACACCTCGCCGTGTTGACTGCGTTCGATCACATCGAGAATCTCGTCATCCTCGCCGGAAAGGTCGAAGCAATCGCGAATCAGGAACTCGTTTTCGACGGTCTGGATCGCTTCGTGTTTCTCCTCGATGGTCGCCTCGATATCCGCGACGACACGTTCTGTCGGTTCCCCCTCAGCGATGGCCGCCATAATCGTCTCGTCGAGGTCGACGTCCTCGAGGACGCGACCGAGGACATCCGAGCGCATCCCAAGGTCCGACTCAATCTGGTTCGTCTTCTCGATGAGCAGGTTGAGAATCTCGCTCTCGCGAGTGTCGGCGAAGAAGAGATTGCGAATCTCGACCGTGTGCTCTTGGCCGTAGCGGTGGAGTCGCCCCATCCGCTGGTCGATGCGGATTGGATTTCACGGGAGGTCGTAGTTCACCATGATGTGGGCGAACTGGAGGTTGAGCCCCTCCTGAGCGGCGTCGGTCGCGAGCATCAGATTGGCCTCCTCCTCGAATTTGCTCATTTCTTCCCGTCGACGGGATTGCTCAAGGTCGCCGTACACCTGCGCGACGTCGTGGTCAGCGAATACCTCGTCGCGTAGATACTCCAGCGTGTCCGTGTATTCGGTGAAAATCAGGATCTTCTCGTCGGGGTCCTCTGAGAGAATGCGGTCAACGAACTGCCGGAGCAATCGTGCCTTCGAGTCCGTCTCGATGTTCTTGGCCTGCTGCCAGAGCTGTTTCACGCGGTCCAACTCTTGCTGGACCTGCGACTGGTTGAGCGTAATCGTGACCGTCTCAAGTGCCTCCTCGACACGAGCACGTTCTGCGTCAGTCAGGGTCTCGGGTTGGGTACTGTACCGCGGAATGAGGTCCTGTACGTCGTCAGGGAGGTCCTCAGCGACGGCGTCGTTCTGGATCGCCCGCATCCGATTTTCGAGGGACTTGCGGATCGCGTAGATACTCGACACCAGCCGCTTCTGGTAGATGACCATCGTGAACCCTGCCGCCTGATTCTCCTCCTGCTGGGCGAGGTTGTAGTACTCGCGGATGTACTCCGTAACGTCATCGTATAGCTTCCGCTCCTCGCGAGTCATCTCGACCGGGAGTGCTTCGATGTTCTTCTCGGGGAACATTCGGGTCCCGTCGGCTTCGTACACATCATCCTTCAGCCGCCGGATCATCAGGTTCTTAAGCGCGTCGGGGCTGATCTGTGATTCGTGGCTGAAGCGGTACGGATCGAGCAGACTCACGAGGAAGTAGAACTGGTCTGATTTCCCCTTGTGCGGAGTCCCCGTGAGCAACATGAGCGCATCGGAGTTGTCGGCGGCGGCCTCCCCGGCCTGGTATCGCTGTGTTCGTTCGATGGAATCGTCACTCGACCGTCTGGCCGTAAGGTGATGAGCCTCGTCGAATACCGCGACGTCCCACTCCTCGTCGAGATTCTGAAGGGCATCGAGGACGGAGACACGGTCCGACTCGGGGTCGTCCGTCGTCTGCTTCGCGAAGTCGATGGAAGTGATGATGAGGTCTTCCTGTTTCCAGACGTTCTGGTTGGGGTGGGATTTCCGGTGAGTCCGGACCGTTTCGCGGTCGTAGATGACGAAGTTACGGTCGAACTTCCCGCGCATCTCCTCCTGCCACTGGACAGTCAGCGGCGCCGGCACAACGATGAGCACCCGGTCGGCCCGGTCGCGTGCGATGAGCTCCTCGATGACGATGCCGGCTTCGATGGTCTTCCCGAGGCCGACCTCGTCGCCAATGAGGTAGCGGTGGTCGTAGGAGTTGAGGATCTCGTAGGCGGCTTGGACCTGATATGGTTCGATCTCGATGCGGTTGCTGGTCAGGGAGAGGAACCGGTCGTACTTGTAGGCAAGATCGAGTCGGGTCGCCCGCTCACGGAGGTCGTAGTGAAGCGGTGCGTCGGATTGGCCCGCTGCGAGGCGGTCGACGAGCGAATCGAGTTTCTCGATATGGGGGAGGCCGCTGGGGAGTTTTCGGAGCTGTCCCTCCGAAGTGTATACATGGAGGAGGTGGCCACGTTGGGGCGTTCCTCGATTTTCGTAATCTCTCCACGCCCGCCGGCGAACTTAATGTGGTCGCCGACCTCGAAGTTAGTCATCGTTCACTGCTGACTCGATAATATCGATTTCCTCGTCAGTTAGTCCGTAGAGATCGTAGACAATTTCGTCGATGAGTTGGTCGGTTTTCTCGATTTCCTCTTCCAGCTGGTCAGCACGCTCTCGCACTTCGATGTACTGTTGTAATCCAGTTTGAACCTCGTCGATAACAGGGAGCGTTAGATCCTTCAGTCGGTCTAGCGGCGAGTTCGTCTTGGTCGCGTCCTGTCGGAACCCAGCAAAGCCCTCAGCCTTCTCAACGGCGACAGGGACGAACTCACGCAACAGGGTCTCTGCGGCCTCGGAGAGTCCAACAAAGGCCATCGCCCCGTAGGTCTCGAACTCCGATTCATCAAGTCTGTTCCAGCGGTCGGTCTCGCGGGGGTCGTCTTCGTCCACTTTATAACTGATATCCACAGACAGCACCAGTCGATCGGGGTCATCTTTGAAGATGACATCCTCAATACGAAGGCCCTCATACTCGTCAGTAGTCTCGGCCAGTGGCGTGTCTGCGACGCCTGCGACCGGCATCTGTAGGTCCTCCAGAGTGTCGCCCCTCTCCGATTCAGGAAGTTCATCGCTAGGAATACCGAGGTAATCAAGCAGGTTGAGATTGAGTGCATCTCTTTGACTCTGAAAGTCTACCATCTTATCGGCTAGACTGCTGAGGAAGTCATGTGTCACTCTGTTCTCGCCACCCAATTTATTACGAGATTTGACAAATTGAACTGGTTCGAATTCAGCGACCGAATCAAGTTCTTCATTATATTCCGTAAGGAGGCCAGAGTCCACAGATTCACGATCATCGGAACGTTCAAGCATAGACGGAATTGGTAATTGTCCAACGTACTGAGTCTGGAATCGGTAGTAACCTCCAGACAGCTTCGGACTTAAGGCTGTGAACATGAACCGGAGAGGAGAGGAATTGAACAAAGCACAGACATATTGGACATCTTCCTGAACTTCAGATTTTAAAACTGCCCCATATGCAGTATTGAGTATCAGCGTCTCTCCCGTTGAGTCAAAGGTACAACGAGGTTCCGTGGAGATATCTGGGAACAGAATTTTTGGGCCGAGAAGATTCTCGCTGGTATAGGGGAACTCAAACCACTCTTTGCCCATCTCTTCTATCGTTTTTTCGTAGAACAGACGCTCACTTAGCTCTTCCTCAAACTCTAAGAAGTGTTGTTGAGTTTTCGGGTACTCAGAGAGATTGATCGGATTTAGCTCCGAACCCGACTTCTCGTATGGATATATAATATATTTGTCATCGCGCGGTCCAGAATAGCGGCGGATGTCTGCCCCGTCAAGAACAGGCCTGAGGAGATCCTGCTCAACAGGGATATTATCCGTATCTTCTTCAAACACATAGGCCTCTTTCAAATTCGTCTTAATTCCTGTCGAAATATCCTCAGAGATATCTTCTAATGTAGGATGGTGATTATTCCGGAGAGTGTCAACAACCTCTGCCTCACCCTTGGTGGGGAAAATCCATGGCCTATTCGATGTCAGTTTTTGGGTCTCAATTCGGTTTGTTGTCGGCTCCCTCAGGAACTCTTCAACATCTTCACTTGTAGCATCTTCCAAGTGAGCATACTCAAATTCCTCCGGCATCTGGCTCGATAAGAGTAGAATTAGTGGGTATGTTGTTGTGCCTGAGAATACATTTGCATCTTCAAAGTCTAGAATAGTCCTGACACCTACATTATCTATCAAGAACTCTTTAAGACCCTCCCCATAACTACTGGACAAGAATTTATTTTGAATAATATAGCCGAAGAAGCCGCCTTCTTGTTTTAATAAGCCAGCTGCTTGTTCGACGAAAGCAACGTACAAGTCGTACTTTTCAATAGCAGAATCGAATTTCTCCCGCTGATACTCCCTCTCATCATCACCAATCCGTTGGAAATCCATCCATGGCGGATTTCCTATGACAGCGTCAAAACCGGGATCTCGAATCTCACCGCCGTTTTTATCATAGAATACCTCTGGATATTCCAGTCTCCAGTGGAAATATTCATGCTTAGTGGACCACGTCTGAGCATCTTGGAACCAATCCGTTTCAGCTAGTAGCTGCCATCCCTCATCATCTTCCAGCTTAGCGGCCATTTGTTCATAGGCATCATCTGGAACATTGTCTAGCCCGAAATTCTCAGCCGTGCGTACATTTGCCATTGACTCAAGCCGCTGCCGAAGCTTGTTACGCTCAAACTCGTCATACTTGTCTTCCATCTGCTTGATGTCATCGAGATCTTGATTCTCAATCGCGATGAAATCTTGATAGATCCGCATCAATTGTTCAATCGTCCCTTTCCTAGCTATACCGAAATCGGCGAGCGAAGCATTTTGATCGTCCCCACCGCTCTCGGATTCTAGCTCATCGATTTCCTCGATGTCACTGCCGACCAGCGAGTTCCCCGTTTTTAAGTGGTGATCCAAGAATGCGAGCGGCTGTTCAGCCGCGAGAGTCCGGAGCCACAGCGAGACCTTGGCGAGCTCAACAGCGAGTGGGTTCAAGTCGACTCCGTAGATACAGCGCTGGGCGACCTGCCGTCGGGCCCAATTAATGTCGTGTTCCTCATCGACGGTCTCGATACCTTGTTGTGCGGCCTGACGCTCCTGTGCGTCGATGATCTCACGCGCTAAGTAGTCGATGGCGCTCGTCAGGAAGTGACCACTCCCCATCGCGGGGTCCAAGATCTTGAGATCGAAGATACGCTCAGCGAATTCCGCCGCGAAGCCGCCTTCATCCCGAGCACTCTGAGCCATAAGGTCCTCTGAGATGTCCGTGACGAGGGGTTCCAGCGTCTCTTCGACTATGTACTCGACGACATACTCCGGCGTGTAGTAGGACCCCGTCGCCTTCCGTTCACCAGAGCCAGTCGTGAGGTGGACTTCTCCCTCCTCAACGATCACTTCGTCACCCTCGCCGGCGGTGACGTACTCACTGTCCTCCAACGCGAGCGGCTCATCGGCGACATCGAGCTGATACTCGAGAAGTCCCTCGTAAATGCTCCCGAGATGTCGGACGTCCAGCGACGAGTAGTCGACGAAGATCTTCCCACCGCCGTTGCCGTTCTGACTCCGCGTGAGGAGTTCGATGACCTTAGCTAGGTAGGCGTCGCCCACTTGGTGATTCGCGAGGAACCGGGCTTCGACACTGTCGTCTTCGTCAGGGTTGGTTCTGAACAGCCCACCGTTGTACGCCGGGATGTAGAGATCCTCCTCCGGAATACCGCGGGACTTACTTCCTTGGTCGATGAGTTTGAACAGCTCCTCCAGTCGGTCCCAAAGGTTGTCTTGCCAGTCACGATACTTCGGATTGGGACTGTCCAGTTCCTCGGCGACGTCCTGCTTGAGTGTATTCAGACTGTACGACTCCTCGTAGATCTCGTTGTTCGTATCAAGCAGGTCACGGCCCTCACTCTCTGCGTAGAGGACGAAGATGAGCCGATAGAGGTAGATGAGCGAGCTGTCGTGAATGAGGTCGAGATCCTCTTCGGAGAGGTCGTTGTCCGGGTACTGCATGAACCCCTCCGAGAGGACCTTGATGGCCTCATAGATGTTGTCCTGCAGGTCCTCTCCCAACTCTTGGGCGAAGACATTGGACTCGTCGTAGACGTCGTCTAGGAAGCACTCGCCGCTGGAATCCTCGAGGAATGCGCTGTGCCTGAAGAAGAGGTAGAAGTATTTGAAGTCCTTAAGATCCCCCTTTTCGAGGACGGTTGGCAGGTCGATCTCGTAGTAGGAGTCGAGCCGGTGGCTCGTCGGGCCGTAGTAGAGCCGCCATTTCTTCCCGTCGGTGAGGACGGCCCACCGCGCCGGCGTCTCCTGCAGATAGACGTGAATCTGGTAGCTCGGGTTCTCGAAGTCACGCTCGTGTTCCCCGCTCCCACGGGTGTCGAGCGGTCGGCCCCAGCGCTTGGCGTCCGCGACGGCCACAGCGTTCCTGTAGAAGTCGCCACCTTCCTCACGACGCTCGAAGGCACCACGAGCAGCGTCGTCGGATTCGAAGAAGCCGTAGTCGGGCCGGCGCTGTGTCCGGCTGGTACTCTCCTCGACCTCGAAGGGGATGCCCAGCTTCCGGAACATCGGTCGGATGAATTTCTCCTCGAGCTGGGGCTCATTGCGTTTGGGAGCGGTCTCTTTCTCGCGCTCCCAGAGGTCCATGATCTCCTCGCGGGCCTCTCTGAGGTCTGCATCACTGACTGCATCCCACTCTTCAGTATCAGGAAGGTGCTCGTCGAGATAGTGGTTGGAAAACAGATCGCGGTTCGTCCGGTATGTTAGTGCGGTTTGCATTGTTGAGAGTGAACAATCAGTCCTGGAGGGACCCTCCACGCTGGTGATTGCTCGTGATACCAGTCCGTTCCCGGACAGCCACATAAGTGTTTTCCAGAGCGGCGTGCCGATACCACCCCAGGCTACACGCGAGCGCGCTCGCGATGCGCGTGGGACCGGGCGCGCTTGCATGCGCCCATGAGCGCGTAAAAATTAGAAACGACTCACCCCCAAATATATGTGCAGGGGGTGAGTCGATGCAAGTGGAGAGTAAATGAGCAACTCATCGCTCGCGGGAGCTCCCTCCCGTACGTTCGCCGACCAGCTCCTTGTTGCAAACAGTCCCGATGCCGTCGCGACTGTCCTCGAGGAACTAGAATCAGACTACAACGTTGTCTGGCAGCCGCTGGGCAACGACGAGAACAACTACTCTGACGTATACACGCAGGCGGCCTCCCCGATTCCAGCGTTCTGTGAGCTCCCGCTGAACAGCGAGGACTCCCAGATGCTCCGGTTCTACGACGAGGCCGACGGCGTCGATCCAGATGAATACACCTCGATGAAGGCGGCTGTCGAGGCTGACTGGGTCGATCTCGATGACGCAGAAATCGAGATTATCGCCGATGGACTGAAGCCCTCGGATGGAAACCTGCTCAATCTCACGGTCCGTGACAACGGCAAGGGCAAGGGCCGAAGCGAATTCGAGGACTTCATCGGCCTCCATGCACCGGGCCTGAAAAAGCAGGATTACGGGTTTCTGCAGGGCCAGTACGGGATGGGGAGCACCGCTGTGATGCAGTTCGCCGGGAACATCCAGCAGGAGTACAACGAACGAGCGTACAAGTTCATCGCCAGCGCGTCAACAGACGCTCCGGGTGAGTGGACGTGGACGCTCATTCGAAACAACCCCCATCGGGCACAGGTAGAATACCTCACTGTCGGCGGCGAGTTCCCAGTGTTCGATGGAACGTTCGGAGAGGCGATGGTGGAGAAGTACCGCGACAGCTATCCGGACAAGTACGACTTCGAGAAACAGGCCGACGCGTTCGACCCACAGAAACACGGCGCGTTCGTCAAGGTCTACGATTATCAGACCACGGCCTCGCGGGCGCTTATCAGCGGGTACGAGGGGTTCCGCAAGAAACTCGAGCGCTGTATCGTTGATTCGCCGTTCCCAATCCGGCTAACCGATATGCGATACGAGAGCAAGCTCACCCAGAGCACGACCCGTGGCCTCCTGCCAGCGATCCGAGACGGCAACGAGCACCTGCTCAAGGGCGAGGAACACATCACGACCGAGACTGGCTCCGAGACGCTTGGCGAGCGGGACATTCATGTCCTGCTGTTCCGTGACGAGGACGAACTGGAAGATATCGAGACGACTACACGCGGCAAAAGTGATTTAGTCGCCGGCACAAGCGCCCACAAGAACGCAGCTAGCCGTGCAGGCATCCAGCGTGATCACGCGCTGATGCTGACGATCAACGGACAGACCCACGGGAGCAAGGGCGAGCGGTTCCTCAAGCGGCTCGGCTACTCGAAGGTGGCCGGAGACACCGTGGTCATCGTCGAGTTCGACGACCTCGCAAACCTCGGGATGGTCAACATGTTCTCGCCCTCGCGGGACTCGCTGAAAGATTCCCCACAGGCTAACCGGTTCACCGCAGCGCTCGAGGACGCGCTGGAGGACAGTGATCTCCTTTCGGACGAAGAAGACCGGCGACGAGCACAGCGCGGGAGCGAGGAAATCGAGGTCGACACGGAAACGTTCTCGGAGTTCGTGGCCGACCACCCGGAGTTCGCGAACTACATTGCGACCGGGACACAGGTCTCGGCTCCACGGATCCGGCCATCGGATCTCCCCGACGATGAAGACGAGGTGACCGACCCTGCGGACGACTCGGCCCGGTCAGAAACGGATGCCGAAGACGGGGAGGAGACCACCGACAGCACCACCGAGCCGCCGAAACTCCCGACATATCTGCGCCCCATCCGAGAGTACGATCCTGCAGGAGACCACGAGTACTGGGACGAGCGTGACGGCATCATGCCTGTCGAGATGCCAGTCAACAGTCGTACCGTTATCCGGTTCGAAACAGACGCACAGAGCAACTACCTCGTCCGCGAGGTACTGGGTGGCTCGCTCACCGTCTCGCCATCGGCCCGCTTCGAGGCCGTCGAACTGCAGGATGGTCTCCTGTCGCTGACGCTCTCGCCTGCCGAGGATGCCACAGTCGGTGACGACTTCGGTATGACGATAGAACTGACCCGGCCTGACCCGACCGAGTCCGACCTCTACGAGGAAGCTGCAGAGGCGTTCCCTGCCGAGCAGTCAGCGGAGGAGTCACTCAGTACTGACGGTGGAGCGGTCAACACCGGTCCGCTTACTTCGATGTTCACAGTTGAGTACACTGAACGCGAAGAGACCGACGACCAGACCCCGACACCCGGTAGCGACGACGATGACAGTCCTGATGGCGATCACCCTGACAGCGGTGAAGATTCCGCCAGCGACGAAGCCGCGGAAGCAGACAAGGGCGACAGCGAGACCACAGAGATGTCCTTGGCCATGCCGGATATCAACATCGTCCACGAGGAGAACTGGCGTGTCGACGACAGTGGTGATCCGATGGACCCCGAAGAATTCAAACCCGGGATCGCAGCGGACTTCGACGAGCAACGGCTCCTGCAGGTCGATGAGAGCCGTGATGGGACCATCAGCGGGCTCACACTGACGATCAACATGGATGCTGCTACGCTACGGTCGTTCATTGTCGAACAAAACGTCAGCGACACGTGGAAGCCATTCGTCGAGAATCAGTACCGCCTCGCAGTGGTGTTCTACGCTATCTGTGAGTTCCGAAGCTTCGTCGACCAGTACGGGCAGACAGTCGATGGCGGTGAACTAATGACAGCGGAACTCGTTGACCGCAGTATCAACGCGCTGGGACCCGCACTCATGCCGACGATCATCCCGGAAGACCAGCTCGACCGCATTACTGAATAATATCATGTCACAGCAGAAACCAGGCAGCCGACACAACACAGACGGACCGCCATCGGACGACGAACGGATCGCCCGCCATCTCAGGAAGCGGGTCCTCGAACGCGTCCGCGGTGACATAGACGAACGAATTCACCGTGACTTCCCCAGTGACCGGTTTTTCGCCGGTGCCCTCGCGCCAGGCAGTGAGGACCAGCTCGATGACCCCGACGATGATCTGCAGTCGAAGATGGAACCAAGCGGGCTGGGCGCAACTGTCCGTGTGAACAGCGGGGCCGAAGATGACGAACTGGTCCTTGGGGTGACGGCCAGTGTCTGGGTGCGAGTGAACCCAACATACGAGGAGATGGTCAACCGTGACTCCTTCGTGGCTCTGGGCGACCGGGATGACGACGACGAGGGCGACCAGCTCCTGCCGGTGTTCGAACGAATCGAGCTGGACGTTCCTGAGATACGGATTCCGGCCAGTGCGATCCAGACACAGACCCGAGAGACGCCAGAAGTTGTTCGCAAACGAGCCACAGACGCCTTCGAGGCCGCGTTCGAAGACGCCCGGGAGATTGCCCGGGCGAACTACGACCTGTATGCTGAGACGGAGGATGATGACACCGTCCCTACGGCCGCACTTGAGGACGAACAGAGTTTCCGGGGCTATCTTGCCGAGCGGGCTGCCGACGGTTCCATCTCGCTGCCGGACTGGCGAGCGGATCTGAATCTGTCAGTGATGCCCGATCGCGAGAACAGCGATGACAGCATGATCGTGGACCTTGAAATCGCCAATTCGGCGATTCAGTCGCGTGAAGACGCGATCTATACAATTCGTGACCCAACGCTATTCGAGGTTGGAATGGATCTCACGACGACTGGTGGGCTGCAGTTCGTCCCGTTCACCTTCGACCCGCTGCCGGAAGATTTCCGCTACAACCGCGATCTCTGGGGTCACGGACGAAACTGTACCGTGACCGCACCGGACAGGGATGACCAGCATGTTGACGAAAAGGGTCGGCCACCAGGTCGTCGGGCACCGGCTGCAAACCCGACTGCAACGCACTTAGAAACGCAGTTCATCCCCGAGTACCGCCAGCTGGTCTATGAATCTGCGGACCGGGAGGTGAATGCTCGCTTCGAGACGCTTGCTGCCTTGCAGGATGGGGGCCTCGACGTTCTCGACGCTGTCGCCACAGAGATGCGTGAGTACCTCACCGAAGAGTACGACGATGCGCTGGAGCAGTACCGCCAGCGTGACGACTGGGACGATGACCCGGAGGACGGTGACTTGGCTGATTTCAACGACGACCGTGCCGCCTTCGAGCGAGAGATCATCCGGTTCGAGCGTGGTGTCCGGTGTCTCCGCCAGCATCCAGAGACCGTGGGGCGTGCGTTCGAGCTGATGAACGAGTCGATGGACCGGATGCACGAGTTCCCCGGCTGGCGACTGTTCCAACTCGTCTTCATCGTGATGCAGGTCCCGGATATCGCCAGTCGGGAGCATGACGGCTGGGAGGAAGTCGAATGGCGCGATGGCGATACCGAGGATCTGGCCGAAGACGCGGATTCCGCGCTAGATATCGTCGACGTACTCTGGTTCCCCACGGGCGGTGGCAAGACAGAGGCGTTCCTTGGGGTCGCCGTCTGGAGTATGTTCTTCGACCGCATCCGCGGGAAGGACTTCGGCGTTGCAGCCTGGACGCGGTTCCCGTTGCGTCTGCTATCCCTCCAGCAGCTCCAGCGAATGTCCGAGACGGTGATGTTCGCGGATCTCGTCCGGCGAGAACAGGAGGACATCGGCTCGCGTCCCTCGCGACCGTTCTCTGTCGGATATCTAGTCGGGAAAGCGAACACACCAAACGCACTGACTGGCTACGACAACAACAACTACCAGAAGTATCAGGGCCCCAGCGGTGAGGCCCTTCGCGAGGACGCAAAGGTCGTTCCCAGCTGCCCGGCTTGTGGTGCGAAGGTGAAGATGCGGGTGAGTACTGCTGAAGACGACGGTGACAATCACCGGCTTGCACACTACTGTACAGGGAACTCATTCGACTGTCCTTGGCAGAAGCGGCCACAGGATATCAACGAACCGTACGCCGAGGATGAGCTTCCCGTCCACGTCGTCGATAACGAACTCTACCGTTACGCACCGACGATCCTCGCCGGGACTATCGATAAGATCACCGCTATCGGATATCAGCGAAAGGTAGCCCACCTGATAACGGGCAAGATGGACTGCGAGTGTCCGATGCACGGGTTCGCGAGTCTCGGCGAATGTACGGAAAAATATGGCTGTGACATCGACGGGGACGAGTTCAGTAACCTCGCTACCCCGATCGAACCTTACGACCCGGCCCCGGAAATCATGGTCCCCGACGAACTGCACCTACTCGAGGAGAGTATGGGGAGTTTCGATGGCCACTACGAGACGGGAATTGACGCGTTGCAGGACTTCGCTGATGCGGGCCAGACAAAGATTATCGCTCCGACGGCGACAATCACCGGCTTCGAGGATCAGGTGCATAATCTGTTCCTGCGACCCGCCGAACGTTTCCCGTCACCAGGGCCATATCTGCGGGAGAATTTCTACGCTCAGGAACAGGCCGAAACACAACGATACTATATTGGCCTCGTCCCCCACGGCAAAACCCATATCAACTCGATAATCGATCTCCTGTTCTACTACCATCAGGAGATACAGGATCTGTTCCGGTCGGCACTGAACGATCCGACACAGATACTGACAGGTGCAACACTGGAAGGGACGGAGACGGATGCTCCGCTTGAGGCCGACAGTATCGATGAGGTGCTCTCGTTGCTCACGTACTACAGCACGAGCATCACGTATCTGCTCTCGAAGAAAGACGGCGACCGGCTCGACCAGTCGATCGTCTCACAGCTCAATACGTATCTTCGCAAAGACGGCCGCCCACCATTGGCTGCCGAACGGATGACGGGCGGAACCGGGTTCGAGACGATCATGGAGGTCCTAGACACCATCGAGGAGCCATGGGACGAGGAGGCCGACACCAAGATCCTTGATGAACTCGTCGACCGCGGCGTCCTTGATGCGGATATCGGTGACGATGTTCTGGAGCTGCGTGAAACGCTAGAGCAGAGCCTCAGTGGGGAGAACCCACGGGTCGACAGTACACAGTTCGACGGCGAGCGTGCACGGGCCAGCGAGGACGTTCGAGAGGGACTGGCCTGGCTGCTGGCCAGTCGCCTCAACACGATCACGGCCACGAGCATGATCGCCCACGGTGTGGACGTCAGCCGGTTCAACATGATGACGTTCTTCGGAATGCCACGGGGAACGGCCGAATATATCCAAGCCAGCTCGCGTGCGGGTCGATCGAAACCGGGGCTGGTGTTCAATGTCGCTCATCCGATCCGCGAGCGTGACCTGAGTCACTACCACTTCTTCGAGAAGTACCATGCTTTCCTTGACCGACTCGTCGAACCAGTGCCGATCAACCGGTGGGCGAAAAACAGCGTCAAGCAGACGCATCCAGGACTGTTCATGGGACTGCTACTCAACCATTACATGTACCAAGATGATGTCGGGATGCTGTACTTCGGCGATAACGCCGAGGAATTCATCGACTCGGTTAACGAGTCGACCCTGACACAGCAGCTCAGAGAGATGTATGGTGATGTCGACGATCACGAGGAGTTCATGGGCAATGTAGAAGAGCTGACACGCGAGGCGATCTCGCAACTCCGGCTCGACGACTCCCAGTGGACAAGCGAGCGAATCAAACGTTCGCCAATGCGGAGTCTGCGCGACGTTGATGACCAGCTGAGTATCCGCTCGGAGTACTCCTTCCGGGAGATATTCGAGACGCTTGACAACAGGTGATTACACATGAGTATGGAACGTAGCCGTCAGCAGGTCCTGTACCAGTTCCTTCCAGGGAACACCTTCGATTACAGCGACAAGCGCGGCATCTGGCAGGTGAATCGACTCGAGACGACTGATGCGAGCGGACAGGTCGACCGACAATACATTGTCGACCGAGTGTTTGCCCGGGCGAAAAACTGGGATGGTGGCGAACAGGGTTTCAATTCGAGTAACCCCGACCATTACGACTTTGCCGAGCCCGATGAGGTGCGAGCACGTCCCTTCCCGACGACGTTCGCCTGTAGCGTCTGTGACAAGGCACATGGCTACTACTCGGCAGACGACCTGAACGGGAAAAACAAGAGCCTGACCTGTACTCGCTCTGGATGTAACGGCGATCTCGAGCAGTACCAGTTCGTCAGCGTGCACAGCTGTGGTGAGCTGCGACGACTCTATCCACAGAACTGTCCACAGCACGGCGACCAGCACATCGTGCTGGATGACCAGAATAGCCAGCGGGCACAGAACTTCCTGTGGCGGTGCAAGGTCGGTAGCTGTGGCTGGAGTACACGGGTCAGTTACTACCAGAACTGTGGCTGTGAGTACGTTCCGCCGTCCGTCGAGGACCCCGATGAAGACAGTATGTACACCACAGTCCACCGTGCTGGGTCGGCATACTATCCCCACTACCTGACGACGGTGAACCTGCACACAGCAGGGATCGGGCATCTCCGCGGCAGTGAAAGTGGGTCCCAGCGAGCCATTGCAAAACTCCTAGATCTAACTGACCGACCATTGCAGTCTGTCGATCTCGATGAAGCGCTCGACGGTGCCGAGATCGACGACGACCGGAAGATTGAGGTGTACCAGACCAAGGATGGTGTCGACTCGCTCGCAGAAGCCGAGACATGGCTGCGAGAAAACGGCGAGATTGATAGCCAGACGGTCGGTGAGCTCCTTGACGAACTGATCGTCTTGGAGACGGGTGATGATGCCCAGGAAATGACTGACGCCGGCGATGAACTGCTCCAGTATGTGCTCAGTCTGGAAGACCTGACCACACACTCACTCGATGAGTTGCGCGAAGACGCGCTGGCCAGTGGATTCCCACGAAAGGCTGACAAGATCGATACCTACTTTGATGTCCTCGACCGGCTCGGGCTGGATGCTGTGCGGGTAATCGAGGATTTCCCTGTCCAGACATTTGTCTACGGGTACACACGTGGCGGACGTGAGGAGGATGAGGCCCGTCTCAATGCCTTCTCACAGAACGCCAGCAGTGGGGACGGGACGCCGATCTTCGTCGATACTTCGGAGACGGAGGCGACGCAGTTCGACCTCGACCCGGCTGCAGTGTTGCTATGGCTGGCGGTCAACATCCCGGCAACAAGTGATCCCGGAGCAGTGCGGGGGCAGATAACGCTCCCAGAGATTCCGGCTGATCCTGACGATGCAGCCATCGACATGGCCCGCAACGAGATCGACAGTCTCACACGGGCCGAGCAGTGGTCGTTCCTACTGAACCACCTCGACCCAGTCGATGGATACGGTCGATTCGATACCCATGTCGAGGACGATGTCGAGGGACAGGTCACAAAGTACGTCTTCGAGCTGATGCACACGCTCTCGCACATCCTGCTCAAGCAGGCCAGTACCATCAGCGGTTTTGACCGGACAAACCTGAGTGAGTTCCTGTTCCCTCGTGCACTGTCGCTGGTCATATACACGAACAACCGCGAGGAGTTCAACATCGGTGGCATGACAACGATGGTCGAACAGCAGCTCGATAACCTGTTAGGCCAAGCACATGCACACGGGAATGACTGTATGATGGATCCGGTCTGCTCACAGCGTGGTGGCGCCTGTCTGTCCTGTCTGCACGTCAGCGAGATTAGCTGTTCGTATTTCAACCAAGTGCTGGCCCGGGACTATCTCTACGGGAGTCGACCCAACACTGATCGGGATATTCGCGGGTTCTGGGAGCTATAGAAACTTCCGTGATCACACCAGAGCAGTGAGCAATCAACGTCGGCGCATATAGAACCATGTCTGAGAACACAGCTGGCCCGGATCGTGCGCTCGCAATTGCAGATATTGCTGAGCACGATCTATCGATACTTGATGAAGTAGAGGGGCATCTACTAGTTGCTGCAGGTCGATCAGAATCCATTTCACCAGCAGCTGTCGGGCGTGAAACATCACTCTCCCGAAACGCGGCAAGCGATCTGTTTCGACAGCTAAACAGGACGGATGCGATTCATCGTGACTCTCACGCCACACCGGTCGTCGAGAGTGACTACACGGTTAACCCCACTGCCCTTCGAGAGTCACTTGCCGCTGCACGGACTGCAATACAGGTAGTAGCCTCCTACCGTGACAGACAGCCAGCGACAGATGCGAAACCCTTGGTGACGTTCCCAGATGATCCGTCGTTTACTGATATCACGCCTGCAGCATTCGGCATGGACGGTCTCATGTCGACGCTGGCAAGCGAGGTCAAACAGAGTGAACAGCGGATCTGTCTGCTGTCTCCGTTCTTCGAGCGAGGCGGGTTCGATCGCCTCGCCGATGTTCTCCTCAATGCACTTGACCGAGACGTCGAGGTGACAATCGTGACGCGGTATCTCCAAGATACAGATTCACACAACTATGCCGTAATTAGTGATTTCGTTCAGCGGGCTCGTGAGCGGGGTTTAGCCAGTGATCTCACGACCGTTGATTACACAGTCTGGGATGACGATGTGCCAGCAGCTGATCGTCGACAGGACGGTGAGAATCCGAAATTTACCCTTCACGCGAAGGTGATGTCATTTGATACCCGTGCAGTGTATGTCGGGAGTGCTAACATGACCGACTATGGATTTGGACGGTATCTTGAACTCGGTGTGCTTCTCGGGCGGAAAGAAACTAGGCAATTCGTCGATCTCTGTGACTTCTTGCTGGAGTCGGATGCAGCCACTGCTGTCAGATTGTGACAGTACTTGCTGGATTATCCACAGAAACCAACTAGAACGTGAGACACAGTTGCTGGCGCGATCGTGTTCGTTGTTCTTCTCGTTGTACTGGGTGGCATTGTCGGCGCTATTGGCCTTGTGCCACCACTGGATACCGGCGACATCCTCGAATCTGAAGACACACAGAGAGAGCAATCCGACACCTGAACCGAGTGACATCGAAACGGACACGACTAATGCTGGATCGTCCGGATACAGTGGTGACTACGATTGCAACGATTTCTCGTCACAGTCGGCTGCATAGGATGTGTACGCGGAATCTGGTCTGCCGCTTCAATACCTCCCGGACTCCGTGTCAACTTTCAACTAATTTGAACAAAGAAGCGACAACGATTGAAAACGGACTCCAAAAGTCCTGCGTGAGCTATTGGACGACCGCGTCTGGTTCCAGTTGCTCAACCTCGAAGGTCAGCAGATGTGACCGAAGACGGGCATAGGCCCCGTCGCCGTCAGTCGTCACACAGTACCGATTCGGCCTTGCCTCACGAGGGTTGCCGTCGTTCTCTTTCCAGTCTTTCAGCGTGAACTCAAGCGTCTTCAACTCGCCGTCAGCACTCTCGAAGACGGTCGCAGCCGATGGTGTTCCGTGGTTGTTAGCGATATAGGCCACCTTGACAGCGTTGTGGTCAGCGTCAAGTTTCGCCCAGCCATCGAGTTCGTCCGGCGGGTCCTCAGCAAACTGCTCGATCTCACGCTGTGTCAGTTCGGCCTCTGCTGCATCCCGCCACGCTTGTTTGATATCCTCGGCTTGAGACTGCTCGATCTCCTGAAGGACGTCGCTGTCGATACAGTCCTTAGCCCACGCAAGCACTGTCTTGGCTTTCTTGTATCTCTCCTCGGGTCCGCCGTTTAGCTGGCCGAAGTTCATCTCCTTGGGAGACATCAAGAGAACTGATGACCGCCAGTAGCCGGGGTCAGCGTCGCACTCTTCACTGGCATCGGGAGCCCACGATTCCATCGAGGTCCTGACTTCCTCGTGATGGCCGAAACCGGTTCGGACGCCGCCGGCGCGCAGGACTCGTTCCGCGAGGTCGATAGTTCGCTCGCGCTCGTCAGCAGGCGCTTCGTCTGGACGGTCAACGTCGGCATAGAATGGCAAGCCGACGTTGTCGATGATCGTCTCTTTGTAGTTTGGACTGAGCGGCGGTTCCTCGACGAAGATCGGGTCGAACGGTGGTTCGGCTGTAGGCAACACACTGGAAAGCCTCCAGCCAGTGAGGCGGCACAAAATCGCTCTGAGGCGGCGTTAGGTCTGGAGGTACTGGTCGGCAGTGTCGCCGTGCTTCGCTTCTAGATCGTCCCAGTCAGCCATTGAATCGTACTCTGGACGAATCTCACCGTCCGAGAGCATATCGTCGGCAAAGGCTTGGACTTGTTCGTCGATGGACGCGGTCTGCAGGTTTCGCTCTTGGGCGATGAATCGGATGCCACAGAATGTACGTCCGTCTGCTGCGAGTTGCCAGAGCAGGAGCTTCCGGTTCTGTTGGGTTGCAAGTTCGACCAGTAATGCATCGTCGTTACCGTCTTCTGTTGAGTTGGGCACGTCTTAGAACCTCCAGCTGAAGGGGGTGACAAAAATTGTAACGTGGGTTAACCAATAAACAAGATAGATACAACTGATTGTTGCTTAGTAATCTTACAAACATAGCCAACGGCATTGTGTCACTCGGTTTTGCGGAGTTGGCCATTGACTTCGTAGAGCCAACCCCGGTCAAGAAGACGATCTACCGCGTGTACTGCATCAGCTTGCTCTTCTATATGCTCATCCTCAGCCAGGAGGAACTCATGTGCTTCAGTTTTAGAGAGTTCATCAGAGCCTGAAGCGTACGCTCTCTCAAGTGTCTGGTAGGCACTTTGGATCCAGTCTGGGAGAGGGGGTTGGCCTGTGTCCTTCATAGCCCCAGCTATACATTACAATTGAGAGATAGCAACTTTACTTATCGGGAGAGCTGGATTTCGTAGTTCGGCCGTCTGTTACGACTAGTCGAGTTCTCCGTATCCGTCTCCCCGCATGAGCTCTGCAACGCCTTTTACGTTGTCAAACGCCGCAAGAAGCGCATACTCACGGGCGTCCGTCTTTGAGATATCGTCTGCTCCGAGCTCCGAAGCAAGCTGGCTCCGAAACTCCGCTTCTCGCGAGACGACTTTATCGCGAGCGAAGAGTTCGAGACGATTGTCTCTTTCGTCCCCAACGTTACTCCGACGCACGAAGTACGGATACTGGTGGTCACTCGTTTGGCTTGATCCGGCTTCGTTGGCCGTCGAGGTGCTCGTCGGACTCTCTTCGCTGGTACTCTTCGCTTCCTTCGCTTCTGAGGAACCCCCGCTGCCATCTACTTCCTCAGAATTGTCCTCCTTGGGCTCCTGAACATCCGCCCCCTCGTTGGCGATGTCATCGATTTCCTCACCGGTTTCCTCCGGCTCGTCGTCTGCTTCTTCCTCATCACTATCTCCGAAGCTGAGGTTACCTGATCCTGATTTGAATGAATCGCCCCCCATTAGTCAGCCACCTCCGGTTCAGCGGTGAGGTTGAACTGTATCGTCTCGGTACCATAGTCGTCGATATCTAAGACCAGTTCATCCTCAACATCGGCATCGAACGTCTCAGTCGCAATGAATCCCGCCAGTTGCCAAAGTTTATCGAGAGTCTCGAGTTCACGGTCGGGTACTCTACGCTCCCCTTTTTTCGAGACCATCTCGCCGTCTTCTTCGTAGGTTTTCCACCGCTCCTCTACTACTTTGAACGCAGAGCCACGGGCTTCCCACATGGCGTCCATCAAACTTTCTCGTGACCCAATAGAGACTGGCGTTGCGAAGGCGTCCGTATTTTCGAACTGATCGCGATACTGCTTGTGGGCGTTCGTCTGGCCGACTCCCGATGGAACAACGCACGAAAGCCCGATTTCGATATCTAGCGCAGTCTCCATGTTTCCAACCATCTCTTCGAGGCCATCAAGGCTGAGACTCCCCTTTCCAGCTGGCTTGACGGGCGCCACCAATGTCCGAAGCGCGTAGATCGCATTGTAGAGGAGGTCTTCAGCGCGTGCGTTGGGATCGATAAGAATCGCGTCGTACTCCTCGTTCAACTCCTCTTGCTCCCAAAGAAGATTATAGAGAAGCTCAAAACGAGGGTATTCGTCGCGGGATATTCCCTTCATCCCCGTTTCGTAGGAAATCTTCTGTTCAAGATTGGAAGTGAAATCCCCAAGCATATCGTGACTCGGAATTATGTCAACACCCTCCTCAGAGGTCTCTATGAGGTCGTCGAAGTCCCCGTCTGGCATCTCGAGAATGTGCTTTACGAGATTGTCAGCATCCGGGTCTCCACGGTTCTTACCGACATCGAAGAGTGAGGTGAGGTTGCCTGTTTGTGGGTCCAAATCGATCACGAGGACATCAAGTCCCATCCGTTTGAGCCCAACCGCGAGATTCGCTGTCATGGTCGTTTTGTATGTCCCCCCAGACTCAGCGTAGACGACGGTCGTTATCATACACTTTCTCGTTCGGGATTCTGTTACATATATCTGTGTCAGACATCCGTGGTGGCTATCTGTATCAGCTGCCTGTATAAATCATCTGTAATAGCAAGTTCCACGTCAAGATTAGGGCCGAATTGGGTTGGATATGGAATATCTGCTTGTATAATAGTCTGGAACGAATGTCAGTAACAATTAACTGTAACACTTGTATAGAACAGGCATCTATTACAGATGTTCGTTACAGACATCCGTCTGGACTATCCTCGAAGCCAAACCTAGCTGATGTCAGAACAGACCTCTGTTACAGATAAATACTACAGAACTCTGTCTGTAATTAGTTGGCCTGAACGTCTACAAGATCGCAGATGGTGACTTAGGCTTCAGAAACGAACCCAGAATTCTGTTACAGATATTAATTACAGATCTCTATAACAGACATAGGCTACTTTGAAAGAGGCAGATATTATGACCCAAACTGTCTCATAGATTATCGGGAAGGAAAAACCTCAATCTACTTTTGTATAAGGGCACACCTGCCCGACGGCTGTTTCTCCGAGAATAATGGAGAGATATTGAATGCTTGGATTGGGGCTACCAGAACCATGCCGACTACAACGCGGCAAAGACCATTGGTTTGCGGTATTCCGCTGGAATCAAATTGATTCCGGTGGAGGCGCACCCGTAGGCGTGCACTTGAACGGCGGGACGCTGAACGCGAACGGAGAGTATGATCCTACTTCCGACGAGTCGCGTAAAACGGGATTCCACGCTGAAACCTCACTAGCTTAGGAGTGGGGCGGCCTGCATTGCTGATTAAGGACCTCGGAAAGCTCCCCTGATGGCCAGTGGGGACAACAGGTACCACTACATAATCGACCGGCGTCCTAAGGTGGGTTGTCCAGTGTGCCGGCACTGCCGACGTCATCAGCGCGGTCTCGTTCGCGACGGAACACGATTTCTCCATCTCCGTGAAAGGCAGTGG
This sequence comes from Haloarcula sp. H-GB4, assembly GCF_030848575.1. Taxonomy (NCBI): domain Archaea; kingdom Methanobacteriati; phylum Methanobacteriota; class Halobacteria; order Halobacteriales; family Haloarculaceae; genus Haloarcula; species Haloarcula sp. H-GB4. The sequence goes on from NZ_JAVDDX010000005.1 coordinate 129,986, forward strand.
GCTCACATCGCAGGCAGGGCTCTCGAAAATCATGCCCTGATGATCGAACTCTCGACGATGAACAGCGTTCGCGTGGACCCCGACGCACAGAACGCCTTCGTCGAACCAGCAGCTATGAAAGAATCGAAAACACAACTAGAAGTTCGGGTAGATGGTCTGACAGTGGCGGCTGGTCTGTATCACTCATCAGTGCGGTTGGTCTGTGACTTGCTTTCAAGACCAGTCGCTTCAATCAGTGGCTCTGTGCTGGCCTACGAAGTTTTTACCGAGTGTTTCCTTCAAGAGCTGATGATGAGATAACGACTGCAGCCGCTTCCATTTTGCCGATGCAATCGAGGATCGATGTCGGAGACACTGGACCCGCTCCCGGAGCGTACATGCCGGAGGACCCACGCCTACAAAACTGGAATCGAACTCAGGGACACGCTGGGATATGGAACGTGTCTTCGGGGTGCGGTGAGCGGGGTCACGCTTTACACAGAGCAACTTGAGGACGCCTATCCGGAGTGGCACCCAGCATTCGACTCGTTCCAAGGAATGCTCAGGCTGTTCATGTATCGGGAGATTATGTGTGAAAGTTACCGAACTATAAGAATGAATATCTGAAATAAATATAGATATCTTATTTATGCGAGTGTATAACACTTAATATTCAAATATTGGGTGCATTATGGGTATTTATACGCCGAAATGAGAGCCTTCGAGTCGCAGATGGTATCATTTTTCGCGCTTTGATACGTCACTGACGCGCTCGACGACGGCGTCGTGTGCCTGCCCATTCGACGCGATGAATCCATCAGCGTCGGAGGTCCATGGGCTCCCAGCGATGTCGGTCACCGCTACACCTCCCTGATGACGACCTCTTGAATGCCGTCGCGGAGGGTCGTCCGTTCGAGTTCTCGGAGTTCCTCGGCGCTCGCGTCGACTGACGCAACGTGGTTCCCCGCGAGTTCGCCAGCCTGGCTCTTGAAACACGTCGGCCCGCAGGGGAGCAGTATCTCCGCGTCGTTTCGAAACCCCGGGTAGAGTAACAGGTCGCCACGCGATGGATACGTCGTGTGGTTCTCCCGGGGGAGGTCCGGGAGGTCGATCTCGTCGATGTTTATCCACGTCGCGATACCGCTCCAGCGGACGTGCATTAGCTCCGAGCGTAGCGGCAAGATCTCCCTGAGTGCCGCGATGGTTTCGGGGGCCTGCTGTTCGTGTAGCTCTGCTGTAAACGTCGTCTCGTCGGTCTGAATTTCTATCATTCGTAGGTACGGTGTTGGTTGTGCTCGGTGTTCGATGCAAGCAGTGCGAGGCTCTCCGCGAGGACCTGTGTCGACACAGCGCAGTCCGCCCAGTCGGCCCACTCCTTGGGCGAGTGTGAATGCCCGCCCGTCGACGGGGCGAACAGCAACGCTGCGTCGGTCGCCTTGGCGATCTGCATCGTGTCGTGGCCCGCGCCGGAGTGGAGCGTCAGCGTCTCGACCCCGTGTCGGGAGGCCGCTGTCTCCACGGTGTCTCGGACGCGCTCGGAGAGCCGCGTCGGCGGGATTTCGTACGGAATGTCGAGTGACGTTTCGACGCCGTGTTCGCGTTCCAGGCCGTCGAGGGAGTCCTCGACGGCCCGGACCTGTCGGTCGATTTCCAGCTGGTCGACCGACCGGAGGTCGAGCCGCATCGACACGCGCCCCGGAACGACGTTGACCACGTTTGGCTCCGGTGTGAGCCGGCCGACCGTTCCGACCGCCGTTCCCGTCCCCGCGGTGGCGATTTCGCTCGCCGTCGCCTCCACGTCGAGGACGAGTTCGCTCGCCGCGACCAGTGCGTCCCGACGCGCGTCCATCCCTGTCGTCCCGGAGTGATCAGCCCGCCCGTCGATACTGACGTGGCCCCGCGTCGTGCCGGTGATATCGGTCACGACGCCGAGGGGGACGCCTGCCGCTTCGAGGTGTCCGCCCTGTTCGATGTGGAGTTCGACCCAGGCGTGCCACTCGCTCGCGTCGAGGCGGCCGGTCCCGCGGAAGCCGGCCTCCTCCAGCGCCGTGCCCAGCGAGACGCGGCCGTCGGAGAGGGCTAGGGCATCCTCGACAGATAGCTCTCCGGCAGCGACCGAGGAGCCGAGGACGCCGTCGGCGAACCGGGTCCCCTCCTCGCCGGTGAACGAGACGACCTCTAGCGGTCGCTTGAGGACGACGCCGCTGTCCCGAACAGCTCGGACTGCTTCGAGCGCGGCGTAGACGCCCAAAACCCCGTCGAAAATGCCGCCTCGCGGGACCGAGTCGAGGTGGCTACCCGTCGCGATCGGTGGAGCGTCCGGGTCACACGTTGACGGCGTCCACCGGCCGGCGATGTTGCCGACGGCGTCGATTCGGACGTCGAGCCCGACTGCTTTCATCCGGTCGACGAGGTACTCCCTCGCCCGTACGTTGGCGTCGTCCGCCGGAAGCGCTGTCCGGCCGACCCCAGTGTCGGCGTCAACGTTGCCGAACTCACCGGTTCGCTCGACGTCTGCCCGGAGCGACTCGACGTCGATGTCGATCCGTGTGTCCACTACGCCATCCCTCCCTGCGGGTCCCACGTCGGCACCTCGCGGGCACGGAACTCCCCGCGCGGGTCCCCGAAGACACCGGTCTCGTCGGCGATACGGTGTCCCCGGAGGTAGGTTTCGAGGACTTTCCCAGTCACTTCTCGGCCCTCGTATATCGAGTAATCCGCGACAGAAGCGTTGTCCGCCGCCGAGATCTCGTAGGTCTCCGTCGGATCGAACACGACGAAGTCGGCGTCGGCCCCCACGGCGAGCCGCCCCTTCTGTGGGAGCCCGAACGTCTCGGCGGGGTTTCTGGAGAGGACCCGGACGAGGAACGAGTAGGGGAGTCCACGCCGGTTGACCGCTTCGTCGTGAAACACCGGGAGCGCCGTCTGGAGGCTGTTGACGCCGAACGGACAGTCCCACCAGTCCTCGACGGCTTTCTCCGCCCGTGTCGACGCGACGTGGTCCGTCGATACGACGTCGAGAGCGCCGCTTCGAAGCGATTCGAACATCGCGTCGACGTCGTCCTCGGACCGGAGCGGGGGTGACTGGAGCGCGAGCGTCCCTTGTTTCTCGTACGCTTCCGCGGTGAGCGTCGTGAAGTGCGGGCACGTTTCGCCCCGGACACGGGTCCCGTCCTCGCGTGCCGCCGCGAGTTCCTCTACTGCAGCCCGTGAGGTGGTGTGGATGCCGTAGTACTTGCAGTCGGTCTCGGTCGCCAGCGACACGGCGTCGGACAGCGCCATCGCCTCCGCGTAGTCGGGGCGTGCGCCGGGGTAGTCCGTCGGGTGGCCGCGGCCGGCACGACGTCGCTGTTCGGTCAACGCCTGACACACCGAGTCGTCTTCCGTATGTAGGACCGCGACCGCGTCGAGGTCTGCGAGGCGCTCGAAGGCGAGCCGGAGGAACCCGTTCGAGACGCCCACGTCGTAGACGGTGAAGAACTTGAACGACGGGACACCCGCCTCTACGACCGCCTCGAACTCGTCGAAGACAGTGAGGTCCTCGGCGGTCACCGTCGCATGCAGGCCGTAGTCGACGTACGCTGACGACGCGCTCTCGCGCTGACGGTCGATAGCGTCCAGGAGCGACCCGTTCTCGGCCCACACCGACCCGGTCGCGTCGCGCTCGCGCTCACCGGTCCACGTCTGCCAGGCGAAATTAATGACGGTGGTGACGCCACCGCGGGCCGCCGCCGCCGTCCCGGTTTCGTAGGTGTCGATTGAGTTGAAGCCGTTTATGTGGACGTGCGGGTCGACGACACCCGGCAGGACCATCTTCCCGCCCACGTCCAACGTGTGGTCCGCGTCGGGCAGGTGGCGCTCGTCACCGATGGCGACGATAGTTCCGTCCTCGACGGCGAACCCCGCGTCGAGGGTCCCCTGGGCCGTGGCGAGCGTCCCACCGACGACGCGGAGGTCAGGTGCCATCTACCCCACCCCTGACGGGGGCCTGCTCGCGGAGTCGGTCGAACCCGTCCGCGCCGTCTTCGTATGCGATACACCGTACGTCTCGGTCGTCTACGTCGTACTGTTCTGGGTGTCTCATAGCACAGTCTTCGGTCGCGTGTGGACAGCGCGGGTGGAGCCGACACCCCGACGGTAGGTCACGCGCACCCGGGACTTCGCCGTCCAGGGACTCGCTGTCCGGTTTGAGCGCCTCCTCCTGCTGGGACGTGACGGGGATAGACGACAGGAGTGACCGCGTGTATGGATGCCGGGGGTTCTCGAAGAGCCGGTCGGTCGGCCCCTGTTCCTGTATCTCTCCCAGGTACATGACCGCCGTCTCGTCGGCGAAGTTCCGCACGAGCGAGAGGTCGTGCGTGATAAAGAGGTACGTGAGGTCGAACTCCGCCTGGATGTCCTCCAGCAGCGAGATGATCTTGGCCTGCACACTCACGTCGAGTGCGCTGGTCGGTTCATCAAGCAATAGCAGGGACGGTTCAACAGCCAGCGCACGGGCGATGTTGACGCGCTGTTTCTGGCCGCCGCTCAGTTCGTGCGGGTACTTGTACAGGTATTCGTCGTTGAGCCCGACCCGCTCCAGCATCTGTCTGACCCGCTCCTCGCGTTCCGAGCGAGGCACTCCGGTCGCTTTCAGCGGGACCAGGAGCGACTTCCGGATGGTCCGGCGCGGGTTCAGACAGGACGTTGGGTCCTGAAAGACCAGCTGTATCTCCGAGCGCATCTCGGCCAGTTGCTGTCGAATCGGGTTGGTGATGTCTTGGCCGTTGAACCGGATGAGCCCCGCGGTCGTCTCGTGGATGTCGATGATGGTCTTTGCGACCGTCGACTTCCCACTTCCGGACTCCCCGATGAGGGCGAGCGTCTCCCCCTCGTCGATGGTGAAGGAGACGCCGTCGACCGCCTTCGCCGGCGGGTCGGACGAGAACAGCCCCTCGGCTGGGAAGTGCTTTTTCAGGTCCTTGACTTCGAGAACGGGGCCGCTCATCGCCGCCCCTCCGCCAGCGTCCGTTCCGGCTCCGAGAGCCGCCGTTTCGTCTCTTCAAGCGTCGGTACCGGGCCCGCGTCCCCGTCCGCGTGACGGACGCAGGCAGCCCTGGCCTTGTCGCCAAACGAGACTGCCGGGGGTTCGCTGGACCGACAACTTTCGTCGGCGTACGGACAGCGCGGGTAGAACCGACACCCGAGCGGTGGGTCCGTGTACTCCGGGACCGACCCGCCGATGCCGCCGGCCATCGAGTCGCCGGACAGGCGGGGGATAGATGCTATCAACCCCTGCGTGTACGGGTGGCGCGGTGCGTCGAATATCTCAGCCGTCGGCGCGGTCTCGGCGATGCGGCCGCCGTACATGATGTAGACGCGGTCGCTCAGCTGTCGAGCGACCCCGAGGTTGTGCGTAATCATCAGGATGCTCATGTCCCGTTCGGCGATGAGGTCTTCGAGCAGCGAGAGGATCTCGTCGTGGACGGTCACGTCCAGCGCGGACCCCGGCTCGTCGGCGATGAGCAGGTCCGGCTCGTTGAGCAGCGCCTGCGCGATTATCGCCCGCTGTCGCATCCCGCCCGAGAGCTCCGACGGGTAGCTGTCCATCACCGACTCCGGGTCTGGCATCCGGACCTCTTCGAGGAGTTCCAGCACCCGCTCGCGGGCGGCCGACCGGTCCGTCGATGAGAACCGCCGCCGGAGGTACCCGACGATGCCAGTGTCTCCGTGCCCGCCAAACTGTGCCGTGTCGGTGAGTTGCTCCCCGATAGTGAACACGGGGTTCAGACTCGATAGCGGGTTCTGGAATATCACGCTGATCCGGTCCCCGTTCAGGTCCCGTCGCTCGTCGTCTGGGAGGGCACGGAGGTCCTGTCCGTCGAACTCGACGGTCCCGGAGACGTGTGCCGGGGGCTCGTCGAGAAGTCCGGTGATGGCCCTGGTGGTAACAGATTTGCCACAGCCGGTCTCGCCGGCGATGGTGACGACCTCGCCGTGGTCGACCGTCAGGTCGACGCCGTCGACGACGGCCGCGTACCCATCGAAGCCCTCGAACCCGACCGAAAGGTCCCGGACTGAGAGCAGGGGTGCACTGTCGCTCATTGCTCTACCTCCACGTCAAAGAGGTCGCGCAAACCGTCCCCAAGCATATTGAACCCCATCACGAGGACAAAGATAGCGAGTCCCGGGAATATGCTTATCCACCACTCGGCGGGCAGATACTGGGTGCCGTTTGCGACCATCGTTCCGAGTCCCGGCCTGGGGGGCTGGACGCCGAGACCGATGAACGACAGCGACGCGCCGGTCAGGACCACGATGCCGGCGTCAAGCGTCGCTTTGACCAACAGCGGCGAGAGGCAGTTCGGTAGGAGCTCTCGGAAGAGGACGTGCGTCGTACCCGCACCCGCAAGCTCTGCGGCCTGTACGTACTCCTCGTCCGAGAGACTCGCGGCCAGGCCCCGGGCCAGCCGTGCGTACCACGTCCACCAGAGCGACGCGATGGCGAACATCGCGATCTCGAGAGTTGGCTCGAAGGCCGACGCGATGGCAAGTGCCAGCACGAGCGGCGGGAGCGCGAGGAACGTGTCCGTAACGCGCATGATAATGGTGTCGACCCAGCCGCCGGCGTAGCCGGCGACCAGCCCCAGCATCACGCCGACTGGGACGCCGAGTCCGAGCACCACGGCGACCAGCAGGAGCGCGATGCGGTAGCCGAAGATGACACGCGTGAGGATGTCCCGCCCCGCGCTGTCGGTCCCGAAGGGATGGTCGAGGGACGGCGGCTGATAGGCGTTTGCGAAGTCCGTGAACGAGCCCACTTGTTCCGGGTACGGGGCGATGTAGGGCGCGAACACAGCCATGAGTGCGATTGCGACCACTATCACGAGGCCGACGACGCTCATCGGCTGGTTCGCGAACCGGCGATACGAGCGGTACCACAGCTCGCGGCGTGCCGGCGAGACGATACCGTTGAGTCTGGACGTATCGAACGAGAGGGTTTCGATGCTCATGCGCTGTCACCTGCCAGGCCGATACGCGGATCGATGACGCTCGTCAGCAGGTCGACGGCGAAGTTCACTAACACGAACACGACGCCGACCAGCATCGTGACGCCGACGACGGCGTTGACGTCCGAGGTCAGGACGGACTGGACGCCGTACTTGGCGAGGCCGGGCCAGGAGTAGACGATTTCGATGATGAACGCACCGCTGAGCAGCCACGCGTACTGGAGGCCGAGGATGGTCAGCGTCGGGACAAACGCGTTCTTCAGCGTGTACTTGTCGGTGACCAGCCACGTCGGCAGGCCGTAGCCGCGCATCGCCTCGATGTAGTCCTGGCCCTCGATGTCGATCATGCTCGAACGTGTGATACGGATGACCTGTCCCATCCCGCTGAACGAGAGGGCGAGCGCCGGCAACAGGATGTGCATCCACGCGTCGACGTGTGCCGCAGGCGACCCCGACAGGAGCGTGTCGACGAGCATGAACCCCGTCGTTCGGACTACCTCGCCGCTGTACGCCGAGGAGAGCCGTCCCGTGATAGGGAACCAGTTGAGGAAGTAGCCGAACACGAGCTGGAAGACGATGCCGACGAAGAAGCTCGGGACGCTCACCGTCGAGAAGGCGAAGAACCGGGTCGCGTTGTCGAGTACCCCGCCGTGGTGTTTCGCGGCGACGATGCCCAGCGGGATGCCAAACACCACCATGAACGTGAACGCGAGCGTGATGAGTTCGAGCGTCGCGGGGAACTTCGTCACCAAGTCGTACACGACGGCGTTTTTCGTCTGGAGGCTCTGCCCCAGGTCGCCGACGAAGAGCCGGCGCATGTACTCGATGTACTGGACCGGGAGCGACTGGTTGAGGCCCATCTCCGCGGCGAGTTCCGCCACCTGCTCCTCGCTGGCCATCGCTCCGAGCGCCATCCGGGCCGGGTTCCCCGGCAGGACCCGCGAGATGACGAAGATGAGGACCGACAGCCCCAGCAGGCTGACGGCCATCCCCGAGAGCCGACGCAGTAGCTGTCCTATGCGCGCCATTACACTTGGTGGAGGTCACGGAACGTGTACTCGAAGCCCTGTGCCGGCCGGAGCGTGAGCCCCTCGACGTCGTTCTGGAAGCCGATTGTCTTCACCGTGTGATACAGGTGCATGTCACAGTGCAGGTCCGCGAGCTTGCTCTGCAGTTGGTTGTACAACTCGACGCGGGCCTGTCGGTCGGGGGTCTGTCGCGCCTCGTCGATGAGGCTGTCCACCTCGGCGTTGTCTAGGTGTTCCATGCTCATCCAGGTGTTTGCCGCCTCAGAGTGGAACTGGTTGTAGAACATCGAGTCTGGCGACGGGTAGGTCGGGACGTAGAACACCTGGCTCGTATGTGGCGTGTCCTCTACCGTGGTCGCCATCTCCGTGATGGTCCCCCAGGTCTGGGGATTCAACTCGACGTTGATTCCGATGTCCGCCATGTTGTCTTTGAACAGCAGCCCGATGCGCTCCTGGAAGGAGTACGAAGAGGTGAACGTGTTCGTGATGGTGAGTTCCCCCTCCGAGTAGCCGGCGTCGGCGAGGATCTGCCGTGCTCGCTCGGGGTCGTACGACGGCTGGGTCACGTCGCTGTTGTGCGCTCCCCACGTCGGCGGGAGCGGCCCCTGTGCCTTCTTCATGTCCGGGCGGATCTCGTTGACGACCTGTTCGTAATCGAAGCCCCAGGCCATCGCCTCACGAACCGCAGGGTCGTCAGTCGGTGCCTTCTGGGTGTTTATTTTGTTGTACAGCAGCCCGAAGGTCGGTATCTTCTCGACCCGTGCGTTCTCCATCTGGTCGATGGCACTGTAGGTCTGGGAGTTCTGGTACTGCCCGGTCATGTCCAGTTCCCCGTTTTTCATCAGCGTCTGTACGGTCGAGTTTTCGGTGATTATGCGGACCTCGACGGTGTCGAACGCGCCATCGGGGAACTCCTTGAAATAGTCGTCGTACTTGGCGAACGTAATCGAGTTGCCCCGGGAGAAATCAGCCAGTTGGTAGGCACCGGAGCCGGCGTCGTTGTTGTTGATGTACGCCTGCCCGTAGTCGTCACGCTCGCCGTAGTCCCCGTCTTCAAGATTGTCCATGATGGTGTCTCTGTCCACGACGAACACGAGGACCATGATGGGGAGAAACGGCGCGTACGAACGGTTGAGTTCGAACGAGACCGTCTGCTCGTCCTCTACCACGATGTTCTCCTTATCGAGGACGCCGCTCAGCAGCGACGCGTACCCTTGGTTGAGGTCGAGGAACCGCTCGGTCGTGAACTTCACGTCCTCGGCGGTCACTGCGTTCCCGCTGTGGAAGGTCACGTCGTCACGCAGGGTGAAGGTGTACGTTTTGCTGTCCGCCGACACCGACCAGTCCGACGCGAGATGGGGCTGAATCTCCCCGTCGCTGTCCGGGAACACCAGCGGGTCATAGAGGTTCACGAGCGCCATCGCTTGCACGTAGTCGGTCCCCTTCGCGGGGTCTATCGTCCCGAGCCGTTGCGAGATGTTCGCGGTGAGCGTCGAGCCGCCGGTGCTGTCCGTCCCTGACCCGCTCTCTCCAGTCGACGTGCCACCGGAACTCGACCCCGACCCGGATCCCCCCGAACAGCCGGCCAGCCCGGCAGCGCCAGCCGACCCGAGCGCGGCGAGGAACTGCCGGCGCGACCCCGCCGAGGTGAACTCGGACGCGGTTATTCTGCCACGAACAGGCTCGCTCTCGCCGTCAGTCATTCGCGCGCTCCCTGTGGTTGGATGAGGCATTCGACACTGTACAGTAGTAGCTCGTTCTTCTGGGCGTTTACTTTCATTTTCGCGTCGACATAGTCGATTCGCCAGCTATTGAAAAGCTTTTCCCTACATACGTCATTATTGCACCAAGGCGATATAGGTCCGTGTAGACCTTAATCACAGTGTGTAGGCCTTAAATTTCCGAGACGAAAGGCATCGATTCAAGATGTGCGAACATCTTTTCTCCCACAATCGACTTCCTTCTGTCCACTATTCTCCGACAATAGTGCTGTAACACGCTGCCTTCACTCAGAAATAAATATGTATGCACTGTTTTCCGGACTATTGTTCAACATATACGAACATATAAGTCGTTCTGGTGTGACGGTTGTAGTATGCCTCCAACCGGTGGTGACGACGGACCGCGGACGCTACAGACCGTCTCTATGTCCGCCCAGGTGCTGGCGACGCTCAAAGAGCTAGATGGGGCTGGCGTGACGGAACTCGCGACGGAGCTCGACCTCTCGAAGAGCACTGCTCACATCCACCTGACGACGCTGGTGGAGAACGGGCTCGTCGTGAAGCGCGACAGCAGGTACGAACTGGCACTCAAACTGTTTGCGTTCGGGGAGTACGTCCGGAGCCGGAACCAGCTCTACCGGCACGGGAAGCCACAGGTCGACGAACTCGCCGACGAAACGGGGCAATACGTCCACATCGTGACCGAGGAGAACGGGCGTGCTATCAACCTCTACCAAGTGAAAGGCGACACCAGCGTGAGCGGCGAATACCAGACGACGAAGCCTCAGCAGCGGGACCACCTGCACTACACCGCCTCCGGGAAGGCGATTCTCGCTTCCCTTCCCGAGCAACGTGTCAAGGAGATCATCGACCGTCACGGACTGCCGGAGCGAACGGCGAACACGGTAACCGACCCCGAGGCGCTGTTCGAGGAGCTATCGGCCATCCACCAACGCGGGTACGCGTACAACGACGAGGAAGAGATAGAAGGGTTCCGCGCCATAGCAGCACCGGTTCAGACACCGGACGGCGAGGTCTTGGGTTCGCTGAGCGTTTCGGGGCCTGCAAGCGTCTTGCAGGCGGACCGGTTCGAAGAGACCCTCCCGGAACAGGTCGTCAACTCGGCCAACGTTATCGAAGTCAATATCAACATGAGCAATCGGTCCTGAGCCCGATACTCCGTTCGAGTATCTTGAACGTCACACACTGAGCTGCCGGGTACAGTGTGACCCGGAGGACTATCGCGGAGCAACGTGTATATACATAACATATGTACGATTGTTATGGGCTAGGGCTGATGACGAGCGGTCCGACTGAACTGCCAGGGCTGTCTTATCGTCATCTGTATCCGAAATCACAACATACGAACTTGGAGACTACTATTTCAATTTATTTTTCCAATATATGTAGAGTGAGTACTGAAATCCCAATGCAGAATGATTTATTGTTCTAATTTTCTGCCTGTTCAAGATATTTCAGTCCTTTTTACAGCCGTTACGTATGTGGATGTCGCAAAAAGGTTCAACTGGCGAACAGCCGCCGCTCAGCGCGGCGTGTGCTGCCCGGAGTGCGACGAGTTCAGTTGGGCCAATTTGATGTCCGGGGTATGTTGACAGGACCCATTAAGATCTGGTGCGTTTTCGACCCGGTCGTCCTGAATGGTTCCTTGCGGCGTCGCGCGACCTCTGCGGAGGTAAAGACTGTGAGTCGTCCCTGTTCTTTGATTGTGAGTTTCATAGCAGGTATCGCTGTGCGAGTGAGAGTCCGGAAGACCGTTCACAGGTGAGGTGGTTGCCGTCGACCCGGACCTCGAATTTTTCCGGGTCGACCTCGATGTCGTCCGGACAGGAGCTATTGTGCACCATGTCGTGGGGCTATCAAACAGGAACGGACTGAGCAGACAGGGAGTCAGTCAATGGAGCGCGTTGCTGTTGGAGTGACTGCGAGTATTTCTGGGCTGGGCGCGAAGGTTAGAGGGCGAACAGGTGGAGATGAGTGGGAGTCCATCCGAAGTGGTACGCAACGACGCGATTCAGTTCCCCTTCGACCAGTGAGATCAGCGTCGACGGCACTCCTCACGTACCTCACCCACAGTCCAGAACTCTGTGAGCAAATAGGCATAGAGACGATCCCTGACCAATCGACGCTGTGGCGCAGCTGGCACGAGCGATTCACTCCAGAGCTTCGTGAGACAATTGAGGCAGCCGCGCGGACGATTCTCATCAAAGCCCAGAACGCGGGTGTTACTGTTCCGCGCGAGCCAGAACAAAGCTTTCTATCGCAGGATGACAAAGCGGACAAATCAGACCCAGACGATCAAACCATCCTCAAGGAAGCGGGATCGATTACGAACCACATCAGCCACATTGTCTTCCCAGCCTTCTCGTTAGATCGCGGTGATGGTTGTGAAATCCACGAGAACGCCTATTGGGACTTACAAACGCATCTCGGACTTCGAGAACGGTTGGCTGCGAACGAAGGAGCTCGGAGTTTCGTCTACGAATCCACCCGGGATCGGACGCCGTTGGGCCACGCCCATCGCGATCAGATTCGTAATCTCTCTATCGAACAGGTTCGAGAGATGTATCGACGAGCCGTGAATCGATCACTGGATGAAGTCGCAGAGACGGAGGAGTTCTTCCGAGCTGGGATCGTCACTATCGATATTACGGAAGCCGACCCGTTTACTGGGGATCGGACTGGTCACGAGGACGAAATCATTGGCACGAAGGAAAAGACCGACGAGTACGCCTATCAGTGGGCCACTGTGCAACTGGTCGGGAACGCTGTCCCAATCGTGCTAGACGCACGGCCGGTTCGGAAAGGCGAGACTCGCAAGGAAATCGTCAAGGATCTACTCGCCTCTGCTGAGGAGTTGGTCCACGTCGATAACGTACTGATGGATCGTGAGTTCGACAGCCAGCACATTCTGGAGATGCTCAGCCAGCGTGGACTGTCGTATGTCGTCCCGAAACGGATGCAGACCAGCGAGAAAGCCAAGCTAAGAGTTTGCTTCAGCGTGGCCAGAATCGGTACGAAACCGACAGGAAACTCCATCTCGGGAAGAACGAGTGGCACGAGACGACACTGATCTATCGGCGAAAGGAGGACTCTGAGCATGACGACCACCGGCAGTACTCAGTGTTCATGACGAATACCAGCAGTGCCTTTCTCACCGAATACGGGTATCGGTGGGAGATTGAAAGTGGTTACAGATCGATCAAGCGATTCATGGCCGCGACGACGTCGAAGCATTTTGGACTCCGGTTCTTTTATTTCGCGTTTGCCTGTCTCCTATACTCGATTTGGCGAGCGGTGGATCTGCTTGTGCAAGTCGAGTTGACTGGTGAGTATGAACACTCACCGATGGTGACGGCGGATAATACGCTGACGCTGCTGAAGAAGGAGACTGGGATCGGGTAGGGATAACTCGATCTGAGGTAGCGCGATGTCGAGTGGCTACACTACCGACAGTCTTCAGAATTCGGCGATATAATTAGTAGTACAACAGGAACGAGTAACTGAGAGCCAATCTGGAGCGGTTTCCGTTCGACGATTCGCCCAAATACACGCATTACAGCCTCGCTAAACCCGCTGTAGTCTCAACTTCCAAAGTAGCGCGCAGTAGTTGAGACTGGATTTCTCAATGCATACGTCTTCGAATCTTTTCGTGGTTGAGCGTAATCACTACTGGTGAACCACAAAGTATCATAGTTTTCAGTCTTGAAACTCTTTAATGTAAGTGACGTACATTTGACCACTCATGCCATATTCTCAAATAGAAAACATTTATTTCATCAATGTCCGTGAACTGATTGTGAAACGGCACCCAGTGAAATCGGCACGTTCCCCTACTGTCCGGAGTGATAGGCCCTCTCTCCGAGGACAAGCGGACCAGTATCAGACCCAGACTGGACCGGTAACCGATCACGGACCATCCACGGACGAACGGCCCCGGTGACATGAGTGGGGCCCCACAGCGTACGACTGCGGGACTGATCGACGAGATGGAACCGGGTGTGCTGGCTGTCCTTAGTGGGGTCGTGACGGGACTGATTGGAGGGGTGGCGTACTTTCTGGTCCCCCTAGCGACCAGCGAGTACGTCAACACTGTCAGTCGTGACTCCTTTGAGATTACCTTATACATCTTTGAATACTTTTTTGCGCAGTCGCTTTTCTATCATGTCGGGGTTCTGGTCTTGGTGCCGCTCGTGACTACAGCAGTAGCTCTGTCACTTGCCCGCCGGAGTGGACACGTCGGCCGATCAACTGCCGTGGCTGTCATGGCCACGGTCGTCGTTGGGCCAGTCATAATGGTCTGGCTCGGGATGATTGTCGCTCTGGTCGCCATCGCGGCTCAGCAACTGTACGTCGCTCTTTTCGGCTTCACAATTGCCCTCAGCATTGCGATAGTTTTCTCGATATTTGTCGCCACCATCACCGCGGTGAGTGCGGTCGGCGGCTACGCGTTGGTTGAACAGTTTGGGGCCCGGCCTCCGGAATAGTCGCAGGCTGGAGTGCCGTCTCGCCACAGATAACAGCGGGAGAACGGGACTGGTGGTGAGTCATGCATCGTAGTTCAAGAGTGATCAATTTTTGACATGCCCTGTACCCCTCCAGTCATACGGTAGCATAGTACCGAGTTATGTCTCTGTATTGAGTGGTTCTTGGCCTGTAGTGAACGATTCATGGTTGGTGCTTCCGGGTTTGTGCTCCGTCATTCGTAAAATGATGTTTTCGTATTTGTTCCTAATGAGTTAGAGGTCTTATGAACAGATCGAAATTCGGGCAGATTCACGTATTGCCCTGTAAGACCGCTAATGTCAACTGCTATAACTCCAGAGATGGATTTGATATGAGATTTTGAAAAAGAAACTCAGATGAAAACTATCTCAAAATGGAAATATCATGCAGGATACTTATATCGGGTGCCATTAACAATGATATGTGAACGATAGGAATCTCAAACGGAATCATTCAAATATAACAAGTTCACCAGATCAGAGCAAAAGAGACAATAAATTGAAACTGTTTTCTCGGCGTCAGGTTCTTCACGGTATCGGAACAGCGGGAATCGCCGGAGGCGTGTTGTCGGGAACCACGGGAATAGCCGGTGCTGCGTCTGACACAATTCTCGGTGATTTTGAGGACGGCGTCAATGGGTGGAAGACTACCGGAGGGAATACACTTGAGACTGTAAGCCGCAGTGACAAACCTGCACCTGTCACACGCGGAGAGTCTGCACTTGCGGTCACAGCTGACGGTGACCCCCAACCTGCGGTGTTCACTCAGGCGCGCGGTCGCGACTCCACCCGTGACGGAAAAAATCCGGCGTTCGACGACTTTACCGCTGACGGGCTTTCACCGGATCGGACTCCCTTCCGCCCGTTCGCCCCGCTCAGATACAAAGATACATTCGGTGATGGAAAGGGGCCGCATCCGGTGATGCGAGAGGTCAACGCTGGGACAACCCTTAACGAGAGTCAACTTGAATCAAAATTCAATTCCCCTCTCTTTCCGTCACCGTTCTAAATAAGGTACTTACACACTGTGCTCCCTATCCCAACATCGCTGACCAATGTTGATCATCTCACGGTCCTCGCAGTCGTCTCAATGCTGTTAGTGATTTCCGGGTGCCTCGGCACTCCCACGGGACAGACCGGGCCGGTGAGCCTGCACCTCGCAAATGGTGGCAACGCGACCCACGAGTTGTCCGTCTCGGTCGTCTCGGGAGAACTCGGGGATGAATCGGTTGGGCTCAACCGAATCGGGAGAGATATCATTCACGTCTCACCGAGACAGGGATTGGTGACGTATAGGTTCACGGGTGCTCAACCCGACGTGGAATCGATCGAACTCCCGCAGAACAGGGTAGTTTCACAAGAGGAATTTCGGCTAACCCCGAACGAGAGCGTTCAGACGAACATCACGGACTTTCAGACCGGTGACACGCTTGTGATCATCGACCGCAGGGACGGTCGGATATCGACGTTGATAACGGCCAACTGTGATGACCAAGGGCTCGACTTCGTTTCGATCATCGCAAGTACCGACAGGACATCGGCCGCCTACGCCTGCGACTAGCCAGGCGTCCGTTTCCCCAAGAGAAAGCCACCAGAGAACCAATCCATGCAATCGATCCGCTCCACGGGCGAATCGACCGGTCGCCATACGGCGGTAGCTGCCTCGCTGGTGGTCGTGCTAGCTGTCCTCGGGGCTGGGTGCATGAGCGACTCGCCAGGATATACCGGGCCAGTACGCGTGGGTCTGGCAAACGGCGACAACGTGAGCCACGAATTCTCCGTGTCGGTTGTCGAGGGTGAAATCAAGGAGGATATTGTCGGTATCCATAGAGCGGACGGAACAATCGGATATACCGCACCTGGGCAAGGTACAGTAACGTACACGTTTCGGAAAACGAACAACACGGTTTCTAGAATTGAGCTCCCGGCGAATCGTACCCGGTCGGTCGGGACCTACGATCTTGCGCCAGATGAGCAACATCAAATGAACGTGACAGGGCTCGAGACCGGCGACACGCTCGTCATCGTCGATCGCTCCAACGGTATCGTGGGAAGCCTTGTCACGTCCAACTGCGCTGAAAACGGACTGGAATTTGTCTCGGTCACGGCAGGTCCTACCAGAACCCAGGCAGGCGACTCCTGCTACTAGCCTGGCCGTGGCACCACAATCAATCGACTCTTGACTGACCAATGCACCTGCTCCACTCCACGGACGAATCGGCCGGGCGACCGGGCTTCCCGGAGTCTAGCGCGCCAAACTACCTCACGTTGGCTCCAGGACCCCCTCAGTCCGTATTCAGTGAAAATCAAAACGGCGATCCGCTCAGTGCAAGCACCGACACGTCCCGGCTTCCCAACACCGTTCTGAGTCCGTTTGCGAATACTATCAACAACAGATAACTTTCACGTCTTCACTGTAATGTACCTAGTATGAACCGGCGAGTGTTCCTGGGGGCAGTTGGAAGCAGCGCCGTTGCGCTGAGTGGCTGCAACGCGTTTTCCGGTGAGTCGGAAGAATTCCCGGGCCAAGGAACCGTCTCTTGTGGCGCTGATGCGAGCGAAACGACGACGCCGGCGTCCCAGAGTTCGCTCACGCCAGTTGAGGGATCGTGGCCTACGACATATTACGACGCCCAGTTGACGGCGTACAATCCGGATGCTACCCCGCCGCGCTCGTGCCCACAGGTCCAGTGGCGCTCTCGTATCGAGGTACAAGCCGAGGTCGCTGGTCAGGGAGACCGGTGGGACCTCTATTACGATCTCCACGGCTCACCAGCCGTTGTAGATGGCAGTTGCTACGTCTGTGATGTCGAAAACGAGTTCTACGCGTTCGACGCAGCCACCGGTCAGGAGCGATGGCGAAAGGAGCTAAACCGGAGTGGAAGCCAGGGTGTCTCGGTCGTTGACAACGTCGCGTATTTCGGGAACGGGCCAAGCGTTCGTGCGATTGACCTAATCGACCGAACCGAACGGTGGCACGCGACCCCACCGCAAGCGGAACTCAATATGGATTCGACGAAGTTCAGTCCGACGACTGCACCGACTGTGGGAATGGGGAGTGTCTGTGTCGGGACTGTCGGTGGCCTCGTGCAAGCGTTCGATGCCAGTACCGGGCGACTCCAGTGGCAGTACGACGTTGTCGAGGATCCGCCCGAACCAGTCGACTGGCGGCCAGACGATGATGACTACGAAGCATATCCGTCGGTTGGGGCACCGGCTATCGCTGGGGAACGCGTCTACGCGGGAGACCTCACTGGCGCTGTTACTGCCTTCGATCGCCCGACCGGTGACCGGCAGTGGCGGACCCAGCTGAACACACTGGTTAACGGTGGTTTAGCCGTCGCCGGGGATAGTGTCTATGTGACCACGCTGACAGATCTCTACAGACTGTCACGCGAAACCGGGCAGATCATCTGGGCATTGAGCGACACGTTCGAATCGGAGACGGCGGGGCCCGGTGAGACGCCACCGACGAAGCAGGGAATCCATGTCATTGGCCAGCCAGCTATCGCGACCGACTCCCAGAGCGCCGAGGGGAGTTCGCCGGATGGACTCGTGTATCTGTTTGCCGCCCAACGGGGACGACCACGACAGGTACGGGCGGTCGATATGATGACGGGGAGTGTCGAGTGGACGGCACCAGTTTCGACCAGTTGGACTGCTGGTATCAGTGTGGGTGGTGACGTGGTCCTAGCAAACGCTGGTGACTACGCGGTGGCAATGGATCGGTACGACGGCTCGGTGCTGTGGGGTATCGAAGTATCGCACTCGACCGATACGTGTGCGCTCGTGGGGGATGCCGTCTTCATTTCAGACTTTGCAGGCTACGTGTACGGTATCGCCTGAGAATACCGAATTGGGGTGCGTAATGGGACCGCTGTGGGGAACGGTACTGCAACTGGTTGGTTCTCGATTCGCCTCAATCTCTTCGAGGGGAGAATAACGTCATCTGGATAATAAGAGAGAAGAGAGGTAGGTAGTGTTCTAAACCAAAGGCGCCATTGAATCACTAGACGGCGTCGGTATAGATCGGTGAATCAAAGGCAGTTAAGCGGGTGAGTAGCGGTTTGGATGAACGTCATTACCTGCTTCACCGAGAAGATTAATGCGGCCGCACGGTTAATTGGTGTATAGAAAGTGTATCTGAGATTTAATAATCTATGGTTCATATCGTCTAATAATGAAGATTGGCCTCACGGGTGGAACCGGATTCATAGGTTCCCATCTTGTTGACCAGCTTGCCGCCGATGACCACCGGATAGTTCTCGTCTCGCGAAGTGGAAGCAAAGGGAATGAGGCGCTTCAAGATCACCCCGGGACTGAATTATTTCAAGCTTCGATCACAGATAGGGAGGCATTACGGACTGCCTTCGCAGACTGTGATCGGATTATCCATCTCGCGGGCATCAATATCGAACGCGGAACGCAAACGTACGACGCGGTCCACGTTCGAGGAACGAAAAACGTCGTAGCGGCAGCCAAAGATGGCGATGCATCGAAGATACTTCTCTCAAGTTTCCTTCGGGCACGACCAAACTGCGGATCTGCGTATCACGAGTCGAAGTGGCAGGCTGAACAGATTGTGAGAAACTCGGAAATGGACTACACGATATTCAAACCAGGAATCACGTACGGTCCGGGGGACCACATGCTCGATCATCTCTCACGAGCCCTCTCTACAGTTCCCGTGTTCCCAACGATTGGATTTGCTGAACATCGATTACGGCCGTTAGCGATCGCTGACCTTGTTGATTGTTTAGTTGCCTCAGCAGTTGACAACAAGCTCTCGAAGGCGACGGTCGGCGTCGTAGGCCCCGAAGAAGTCACGCTACGCGAGATGGTCCGGAGAGTCGGAACTGTTCTCGGCAAGAATCCGCTAATATTTCCACTTCCTGTTTTTGTACACTATGCACTGGCACAGGTACAAGAACGGGTACTGGAAATACCCATTACAACAGTTGGACAGATCCGAATTCTTGCGGAAGGTGCAAGCGAGCCTGCCCCAACATCGGTTTGTGAACCGCTCACCGACGAATTAGAACCAACACGGTCGTTCTCGAAAGAGCGGATCGCAGACGGAATTACGACTACCGATCCCTATGGGTTCAGTGATCTCCGATGGTAGATTTCGCGAAGATCTCAAATCCACTTGTTCAGACAAATCTCGTATTAATCTTGTCGGTCAGATATGCTCTTTGGATTTACAGAGATGTGGACATCCAGCGGTTCTCTGGTCAGTACAGGAGACTCACGTAGTAGTGCTAGACGCCAAAATCACCACAGTCTGTCAGTAGCGCTGTGCGAGATACAGAACGTGTCGTCGGCAGCAGCCGTCACGACCCTCATCCGTGGCCGGCGTTCGAGACGGTAGTGAGTCGATAGCGGAGGTGACCGCCAGCGAAGGCGATAGCAGCGATTCCCAATATCACGGGGACGACTGGCAACAACAGAATCCCGATGAATGGGATTCCGAGCGCAAGGCCGAGGAACCCAATGCCGACGAATAACAGCCCACTTCCGACTCCCCATCCAACAACGATGGGCCGACTCGATCTCAGTACCGCGATCGGTGTAGCTCGGAACTGGGCTACTGCTCGCTTACCAGCAGCAACGAATGACATCCGCCCACGAGTGAGATCCACCGGGATCGAGCGTCCTGCCACGCCAGCAACGGCACCGGTGATGGTGACTATGACAACCGCAACAAGCCCGAAGACAGGGGCTGAGAGCAGTTGCACGAGCCCATGGGGCGGCAAAATCGGGTTTATAACCGATAGCATGGCCCCGAGTCCGAACACCGCGAGAAGCGTCCAAGCGGCCAGTCCGCGGCGGTTCGGAATCGAGCGGTCGGTCAGCGACCGGAGAGCGATGAGGTCAACTGCAACGGTACACACCGCAAACACGATGGGGAACGAGGTGAACGCAATCCGGAAGAGGCTCCGAACTACCGCTCCGTCGGCGGCGAACACCCCGGTCGCTTGTCGCGTCCAGTCGAGTTGGTAGCCGAGCAGGTACGGAACGGCCCATGCAGCGATGAGGCCGCCGACGAGCCCGAGCACGTAGCCACCGGTGATGAGACCAAACAACACCGGATGATCACTGAGGCTGTCGGTCCTCTCGGCTGATCGATCCGGATTCGTGGCGTCAGCGCGACGTTCGTCAGGCTCGTTATCGACCACACCGACTGCTCGCTCAGAGGCTACAAAACGATTTGGGGTGGCCCCGTTGCAATCAGTGGGTCGCTGAAACGGTGGCTCGGCGGTGAGACTGGCCGTTCCGTCGATGGGGTGAGCGGCTGTCCCACCGGTAGTGTGGTTTGTGTGGACCCCGCTTCCCCGCTCTACATACGCGCTGTGT
The DNA here is from genome assembly GCF_030848575.1 of Haloarcula sp. H-GB4. Taxonomy (NCBI): domain Archaea; kingdom Methanobacteriati; phylum Methanobacteriota; class Halobacteria; order Halobacteriales; family Haloarculaceae; genus Haloarcula; species Haloarcula sp. H-GB4. The sequence goes on from NZ_JAVDDX010000005.1 coordinate 150,583, forward strand.
TTTCAGCACGCCCCTTCCGAGTCATCGAAATTTGGAAGGATCTAAAGTAGTCCATTCGCAGGCTTACTGGACAGGCATTTTACCCCTACAACTGAATAAAGAACCGTATTGGCAACACCGTTAGCGACATTGAGGGCTATATGTGTCCTCTATTATCAGTTAGACGAATTTTTGGGCGCGTCGTGGCCAGTTTCTCGTAGTGGTTGCGAGTTGTGATTCCAAACGCACTGTCTTCCGACGAATCGCCCAGCAATCATTCGTTGAATGGCCAGCATACGATTCGACACCACTGTACGCCCGGAGTTCGCTCGCCGCCCTCAAAGAAGACATTCGGACCGTTGCCTCCGCATGGTTCGACCACGAGGCCCACGATTCTGTTGACGAGTTCGTGTCTCACTACCCAGTAGCGTATTTCAATTTTCGGCCACATGACCGGTATTCTGGAGCCACCCAATACGAGATGGCGCAATTGTTCCGACTGTTTCTGCTCAAAGAACTTCACGACTGGACCCACGAAACGGCACTCCTCACGTACCTCATTCACAGTCCAGAACTTTGTGAGCGACTAAGCATAGAGACAGTCCCAGACCAGTCGACGCTGTGGCGCAGCTGGCACGAACGATTCACAACAGAGCTTCGCGAGACAATTGAGGCAGCCGCCCGGATAATTCTGATCAAAGCCCAAGACGCAGGCGTTGCTGCCCCACGCGAGCCAGAACGTCAGCTTCCATTTCACGGCGATGAACAAGAGGAATCAGATCCAGACAATCAAGCACTCCTCGACGAAGCGGCATCGGTTACGGACCACATCGGCCACGTCGTTTTCCCGGCATTCTCACTGAATCGTGACAACGGTTGTGAAATCCATGAGAACGCCTACTGGGATTTACAAACGCATCTCGGACTTCGTGAGGGGCTGGCTGCGAACGAAGGAGCCCGGAGTTTCGTCTATGAATCGAACCGAGATCAGACCCCGTTGGGACACGCCCATCGTGATCAAATTCGTGATCTCTCTATCGAGCAAATTCGTGAGATGTATCGACAGGCTGTGACTCGACTGTTAGGGGAAGCAGCGGAGACGGGGGAGTTCTTCCGAGCAGGGATCGTCGCTATCGATATCACTGAGGCGGACCCGTTTACTGGGGATCGTACTGGTCACGAGGACGAAATTATCGGGACAAAGGAGAAGACCGATGAATACGCTTATCAGTGGGCGACGGTCCAGTTAGTCGGCAACGCCGTTCCAATCGTGTTAGACGCACGGCCGGTGGAAAAAGGGGACACGCGTAAGGAGATCGTCAAGGACCTACTTGATTCTGCCGAGGAACTGGTCCATGTCGATAACGTACTGATAGATCGGGAATTCGACAGCCAGCACGTTTTGGAGATGATCAGCCAGCGCGGCCTCTCCTATGTCGTGCCGAAACGAATGCAAACCAGCGAGAAAGCCCAAGCCAAGCGACTCTTGCAGCGCGGCCAAGATCGGTACGAGACCGACCGAAAACTCCATCTCGGGAAGAACAAATGGCACGAGACAACGCTGATCTATCGACGAAAGGAGGACTCTGAGCATGATGATTCCCGGCAGTACTCGGTATTCATGACAAATACCAGTAGCGCCTATCTGACCGAGTACGGGTATCGCTGGGAGATCGAGAGCGGCTACAAATCGATCAAGCGATTCATGGCCGCAACGACGTCGAAAGATTTCGGGTTGCGATTCTTCTATTTCGCGTTTGCGTGTCTGCTATACTCGATCTGGCGGGCGGTTGATTTGCTCGTACAAGTCGAATTGACTGGTGAATACGAGCATTCGCCGGTGGTGACGGCCGATAACACGCTGACGCTGTTGAAGAAGGAGACTGGAATCGGGTAAAGAGGGAACTCAATCCGGGTGATTGCGGAATTTGAGTGGATACACTATGGAAAATCTTCGGAATCTGGAAATATAGTCAGTAATACAACATGATTGGCTGATTGAGAGCTAATCTGAATCTGTCCTCGGTCACTTAATCGTCCAAATACATACATTACAGCCCCGCTACACCCGTTGTAGTCTCAACTTCCACCAGCACCCATTTTGTATAGCAGCATATAGTTTATCGGGTCCAGTATATACAGTTCCCACGCCGTTTAGTCCCTGAAACACCGATATTCTGGTTCGGGGATTAGGTTTGTATTACCGCAGTAAGCACCACCAGTTTCACCCGAACCGACGCTGTACGGGAAGCATGGATCGGCTTCCGCCGGAGTACAACGCTACTCCCGGGATGATGCCCTCGAAGCAGCCATCGAGAAGCGACTGATCGACATCGACTCCGGACGCTACCGAACAACCGTCGCGAGCGTGCTGCGGAAGTTCGCGGCATGGAGTCGAGACCAGCATGGCATTACCAGTCCAGAAGAGATTGACGACAATCGCTGTCGACAATACCTCGTGAGCTAGTCCGAGCCGATGATCGGGACGATATCTCGCCAGAAACAGCACGGCGGTACTTCGCTTACGTCCGCTCATTTCTCACCTGGCCCGTCTACGAAGGGCTCATACCGACGAACCCAGCTAAGACCAACCACGCCGAAGGCCCCCGACAGACGAGACCGAGACTGACCAACAGTACTGGACGACACGCGACCGCGAAGCCATTTGCGCGACGCCACTGCCCGCGTCGACGAAGCCGGCGAAAGTGGAGACGTCGACCGCACGGCGGCCTACCGCGACCAGGCACTCGTCTTCTTACTCGCCTATTCCGGAGCCCGCAGTGCGGAACTCGCCGCTGTCTCTGACGATGAGGAACGGAACGGCCTGCGGTGGCGTCACGTCAACCTCGATGCTGGCACGATGCAGGTGTTCGGCAAGAATCGCACCCGAGAGTCCGCACCCATCCTTGATGATGCACTTCGTCCACTCCGGCGCTGGAAGCAACTCCGAGAGCCTGACGAGAACGAGGCCGTGTTCCACAGACTCGACAACGCGGCGAAAGCCATGGACCCGACACTGTCGATCACAACGCAGTCGGCGAGGAACATACTAGCAGACCTCTGCGAGTGGTACGACTACGTGTTCAAGGAACTGCTGAAACCACACGGCGCACGCCGGGGGCTTGGACGAGAAATCTATCGCGAAAACCCACAACTGGCACAGGACATACTCCGACACAAGTCCATCGAGACAACGCATGAAGGGTACGCTCAAGAAGCGGCAAAACGCACCCGTGACGAAGCGAACGATATCATCGGCCGTGAGTAGGCTAACCAACGCAGGCAGGAAGAACACTCGATTTGTTGGTTAGCCCAGTCAGAGGTTCGTCAATGAGCCTTCTCGTCGGCGTTGATATCCAGGCCCAATTCGGGATCCTTATCCACACCTGCTGTCTGACCTGCCCCGTAGATTTGACACTTCTAGTAAGAATACTTCTGCAGTCTCTATCAGTGTATCTTTGGAACTCACAAAGCCTCAGATCAATTATGAACTACTATTCTGCGGGTCTTTTGTGACGATTGACGCACTTTCCGGCTGCTTCTCTAATGACTCTACCTCGGCAACTTGTTCCCAGACAACAGTTTTCATCTTGGAACTTAGGCCGCTATATTTAGCCGCAACTGTCATCGTGACGTTGTACTCAAGACCTTGTTGAACCGACCAGCCTGCGGTCTCCTCATTTTCTAGAACAGAATAAGGAGAGTGTAACCCATTACCAATACTCCCATACGTCTCAACAAACTGTCGTCTTTCCCCTGGATGAAGGACTACTGGCACTTCTGCGCCACTTTTGAATGTGGGAGGGTTGACCAGACTTTCTTTTTGACTTTCTGGCGACCATATCTCTGATATGCTGGTTGTCTTGTTCTCTTCTCCCGGGGGATACCACTCTGCGGTGTACGTTTCGGATTCGTAGCCAACCCACTTCATCTCGTCCGGCGCAGTTCCAGCGTTCTTGACAGTTAATACCGGACTGGCAATAGAAACCTTGTTTTCAGGCGTGTAAGCGCCTGTCTCAGTTGCTGTCTCCCACTCAACGAGTTGGATGTCCGGCACAAACTCCTGTTTCACTTCGGCGATGACACTATCATTATCGGAGTTGATCGCGGCGAATCGGTAAGTTCCTGGCTCGTAGCCCGAGAAGTCAAGTGACACTTTCCCGGCTGACGGCGTCACACTAGTGTCAGAAAACTTTTCGCCGTCGTAAAACGCAACAATCTGGTCATACCCTTCGGTTGTCGCCAGCGAGATGTTGAGTGTATAATCTTCGAACGAAAACCCGGCGAAGACGCTGGAGTCGCTATCTTCTCCACCGCTGCCATCAGAACTGCTTCCTGTGCTATTCCCACTTCCAGAATTTCCACCGCATCCGGCGATGGCAAGAGATAGTGAAGTACCAATACCAGTCAAGAGTCGACGACGTGTCTTTTTAGTCATCAATAAACACCATCTGAGGGACCGATATACGTAGCTATCCTATTTTCGGTATTTGTAACTGGCGATAAAACAGCAAGTAGAAACTGTATAGGATCAGTTCGAACCACTCGTTTCTGATACTGGGTCGATGAGTGTTCGTAACACCGAATAAGCCACTTCTCAAAGAATAGTTGAGAGGAACGGGCCACACGCCCGGCTGGTAGCTAGCTCAGTCGGGAACTTCGTTGACGAAACCCCCCATAGCGTCGGTATCCGCCTAACTCCGTAGCTTCGTCAACACCGTGCCGTTCAGTCCAGTCTCTGGGCAGCGACCGACGCTTTGCGTGAAGTCGTCACACCTTGGATATAGATGTAGAGTGCTGCTTCCAGAAGCCCGTCACCAGCAAAAGCGACAGCCTCGCCCGCCTCAACCACGTCCATAATCGGCGAGAGACCCGGAACTGCAAGTATCTGTCCGGCCACGACCAAATGAGGAAGGCACCATTAATACACGAGCCAACAGCCCGCATGAATGCTATCGATGTTATAACAACTCACCAAGACTCGCCGACCGAAACCGGCGATATCGGGAACATATACACGAGGGCTATGCTCAGGAGGCAGCAAAGCGAACGATATTATCCGCGGTGAGTAGGTTGCTGACATCTCTTCAAAAAGGGTAGACAGACGATCACGCCCCAGCTGAGCTGGTCAGCGAGGTGAGAACGCATCGTCTGTTCTGGAACTGCTTCTACAACCGCCGGTAGATGATGAGTCCACCGAGAACAGCCACGAGAATGCTCCCACCGACAAGCAAATTTGTTGGTGAGCTGCCAGACGATTCAACACTGTCGGCCGCTCTGGTCTGAGACGGTGTATTCGTTACGTCTGGTGTGATTGCGGGCCCACCACTGCTGGTCTGGCTTGAGGTTGCCGTCTCGGTTCGTTGTTCAGTTGTCGCTGTCGTCGTTGTCGGCGTGTCACTATGCGTTGTTTCCGTTACTGTCGGTGTGTCCGTCGGTTTTCCCGTGTCTCCAGAGTCACTGCTACCGGAATCGCTATCATCGTCATCGCTATCGCCATCATCATTACTATCGCCGGAACTGGAAGAGTCTGTGTCGGTTGGTGTCTCCGTCGGTGTCGATGTTGGCGTTTCCGTTGGGGTTGTTGTATTATCTCCGGACTCAACTGTCAGTGTTCCATCGCGTACGCTGGTGACATTGTACGCGTTCCCGGATTCGTCACCAACGGCTGCAACAGTCAGTTCCACATTGCTTGTCCCGACAGCCTCGCCAGTGAGCGTGACCGAGACAACAGATGGCGAGCCACTGTCGGCAGTATCCATGCCAGTCGCTGCAATGCGGACGCTGTTCGCTTCTTGAGAAGTCTGGACTGTTTCTGGGTTTCCAGCAACAGTCGTGTTCGAGACCGTCGCAACCGACCCGTTGGTGCTTACAATATCGATATCCAGCGAGCCAACTCCGTCTGTGGCAGAGGTGACCACGATATCAATAGTGGTTGTGTTCCCAACGGTAACGGTGTCAGTCGATGGCTGGACGACGACAGTGGTCGTCCCTGCTCCCATCGCGAGTCCCGCACAGAGGGACAGCGCTACACACAGGCCAGATACTGTCGCAAGCCGTTTCATTAAATATATCGTCTAAATGAGTAAGATTAAATATTCCGGTACTAAACCGAACTAACAACAGTACCTCTGGTGGGGGTTTATATGGCAAGTTCAACGAGAAAATTACAGGCGTTGTTTGGTGTATTACTATTAGTGACTGTCGGTCCGGCTTCCGGGATGATGGCCGGGGCCGGGGCTGGCCCGTTACAGACGGCCGGCAATGATGCGTCTCTCACAGGTGCCGGAAACCAGACTGTCACCACGGCCGGTAATGAACCAACACGGACACAACCACAGACACCTACCGCAACGGCTGGGAACCAGGCGACCGGGCCACTTTCGACCAGCTGGAATGATTCAACAGAACCGAATGCGAGTGAAATTGAGCAGTTAGCGCCCCGGGAAAACAATTCTCATCCATACCCACTCGTCGGTGAGCACCAACCCACTGACCCAGATGGTGACGGACTCTACGAAGATGTCAACGGCGATGGCGCTGTCAATATCGTCGACGTTGACGCACTATCGCGCCATCTGGGAACGACAGCAGCCGGTGCTAACTGGAGCTCGTATGATTACACGGGTGATAACCGAACCGACGTCGGGGATATCCAGTGGCTCCTCGCCGCCTCACTCTCAACGGCCTCGAACGACACTGATGGCGATGGACTTCCCGATGCCTACGAGCGAAACGTCACCGAGACTGACCCCGTGATAGCAGATTCTGACGGGGATGCTGTGATTGACGGCGCAGAAGACTGGGACAACGATACGCTACCAGCATACCGAGAATACCGACTCGGCACTGACCCTCGAAGCAACGATACAGACGGTGACAGGCTCTCTGATGGCATAGAATCACGGCTCCCCAGTGTTGATCCGACCGACCCTGACACGGATGACGACGGCGTACAGGACGGCGCTGCCGATCCAGATAACGATTCACTGAACACCTACAACGAGACCCTCGAAGGCACCCTTAGCACCAACTCAGATACAGACGGTGACGGTCTGCTGGATGGGACAGAGGTACACCAGCTTGGAACCGACCCACTCGCCGCTGATACAGATGGTGATGGCCTTCTAGACGGCGAAGAAGTTCGCCTCGGAACAGACCCACTCGTCGCAGATAGCGATGACAACGGCGTTATTGATGGCAAGGAGAGCTATACTACAACGGCTACGAACGAGACACTCGGAGTCACGCTGAGTCTGACTGGCAACGGTGATGTTGGCAATGGGACGACCATCGCTCCCCAAGACGACCCACGGTTCAACACCTCCCGTGTGGCGAATATGAGTGCCTCGCCCGTAGTTGAGCTCGACTCTGAGCAAGACTTCTCCTCGGCTAACGTTACGCTGGCGTACAACGAGACGGGGGCTCAAAATGAGAGTCAGGACCTCGCCGTGTTCACGTACGATCCTGAGGCGGGGATTTTCGTCCCGCTGAACTCCACTGTCGACGCTGCTAACAACACAGTAACTGCAGAGACAAGCCACTTCTCTACGTTCGCGGTCTTTGACATCACCAACTGGGCGGCGACGTACAACGCAACCGAGCCAGTCCGACAAACGGACGACGATGGTGTCCAGCCCGTCGAAGTCGTCATGCTGTTGGACGCGTCTGGGTCGATGGAAAGCGAAGACCCCAAGCGACTAGCGAAGGATGCTGCACAGCGATTCACCGGGAGTCTGTTAGAGACCGACCGTGCAGCCGTCATTGAATTTGACAACTTTGGTCGTGTCAAACAGCCGCTGACGAGTAACCATACAGCGGTCAACCGCTCGATACGGGATGTCGAATACGAGGGTGGCAACGGCGGGACGGACTTCGCATCGATTAGCGCAGCGAACGAACACTTTGCCGAACAGAGTAGTCCGGACCGCGCCAAGATTATAATCTTCCTGACGGACGGGAAATCAAAGTACTCCGACGGCGTGACCGAAGCCGAGCAAGCGGCCGAACAGAATATTACAATCTACCCGATCGGTTTCGGTGGTGCAACGCGAGACCAACTCTCAGCCATCGCAAACGCAACCGGCGGTGAGGTCAACTTCGTCGATAACGCAGGAGGGCTCCCGACGGTGTTCTCTCGTGTTGCGAATACCACAACCGAGATCAACGATACCGACGGCGACGGTCTGAGTGACGAGATGGAACGCGAGGGATTCATACTGGGTGGTCCCAGCGGGGATCGCGTCACAACAGATCCCACGTCGAACGACACTGACGGCGACGGCCTCTCAGACAGCAGAGAAGTCGGCCAGTACGCCGAAGTCACGTATCGCGGCGAGACTGCCTCCTATTACAACCACGTCGCTAATCCACGGCAGGTCGACACCGACGGCGATGGGATCAGCGATACTCGAGAGGTTAGAAACACGACAATTGTCACTTTCGATTCTAAAACTGAGGCAAATGCCTTGCGCGAGGCGATGGTCACAGACAATCAGAGCCTCAATCTCCAAGCGGCAGGGACCGTATTGAATGTCACCTCGTCGGCTCTAAACCCGGACACCGATGGAGATGGAATCTCGGACGCAGAAGAGTGGCGGTACCGAACGAATCCACGGCAAGTAGACACCGACAACGACGGAATCTCGGATACGACCGAAGTGCACGACGATCTGGACCCAACATTATACGATATTCGGGGTCCGGTCATCAAATCCCTCCGTACTGACTCATACAATCCCGGCTGGGCCGGCCCTCACTACGTGCTTGACTTCCGTGTGCGCGACCGAAGCGGGCTTGGCACTGTTCGTATTGCTCAACGCGGAAACGAAACTCTCGACCGAGCAAACTTCACCGGACACACGCAATATCACTACAGTCAGGACCTAACTGGAAATGCGCTCCAGAGCGCGGGAACCTTTGCAGGTGGGACTGAGGTGTACATCTATGCCTACGACAGCCACGGCAACAAACGACATGTCCGCGCGCTGACGCGGTCGAACAATATCGTCAACAATCTGCAGGGACATTATGATGCAATCGGACCGGTAGAGGCCAAGACATTCGGGCGTGGGTCCGGTCTAATGCACGGCGCTGGGGAATTTGGATCCACTGTCTCGAATCCAGTGGAGACAGCAGCGGGACTATCTCAGGTTCCGAATGCACTGGCAAATTATGGCCGCACGTATGAGTCAATGGAAACACAATTCAAGAACCGCCAGCGTGTAAACAACCCCTTCCCCCCGAATACACCAGAAAATGAGAGCTTCGCGCGCGGGTACTTCGACGGCTACATGGGATTCCTCGTCATCGAAGAACTCACTGGGACAGCTGCACTAAAAACAGTAAAAGAATCTAGCAGGGTCGCACGTACGATCAATAGAATTGACAATACTCGTTATTTAGGTAAATCCGTCACTGCGGCTCGCAAACTGAAATACGCCAGCGAGCTCCCGGCACGAGGTGTTGGGCGTGTGGCAGCATTTGGCGTTGACCAAGCCAAGCGCCCGTTCGCACGCTACTCACTACGCAATTCCCGGACGGTCGGGAAGGTGGTCCGAACACGGCGTTATGTAGCCGACAAAACGCCGCAGAAGGTCTACGACCTGAACACCAAGCAACGGAAGCTCTCAGCCCGATACTTCCGAGATGCCGACCTTGGCGGTCGCTCCCCGTCGGAACTGGAGACTGCCGGGAAGCTGATGGCTGAAAACAACCCCAAGCAGGTCTCACGGATGTTGCGTCGGATGGACGACGGTCAGCAAGCGGCGTTCCTGAGCGATGACCTCGACGAAGCGACGCGTGCGGATTTATATAAGGCTTGGAAAAACGGCGACAATGTGGGTGCCAGCGATGTTGCAGAAGCCACTAGCGCCGATCCGCAGACAGTGCGGCTCATCGCAGATGGCTCCGGTGATGTAGACGACGCATATGATCGGGCAATCATTCGGGCAGCCAACAGCGATAGTATTGATTCCAACAAGCAACTCCACCGAGTTGTCCGGAAAGTCGACGACCTCGACGCTACCAGACAGCGACGGGCCAAGCAACTCATCGCTGAGACTGACGGTGCTGGCATCAAGCTCGTGGACGAACTCGACACTACACAGCTCCGCACGGCCATGGACGCTGTCGACTCGACTGATGGGCTGTCGAGACTCTCGCGCCAATTCGATGCCGGGACAGTCGAAGGTCGGCATATCGATGAGATCACCGACCTGTTGGACAGCGGTGACATGGACGGGGCTGATCTGCGTCGATTCTCCAAGATGCTCCATCAGCGGGGGAGTGATCCGCTAATCGACGATTCGATCGATGCTGATGACCTGTTGGATGTTGCTCAGAAGGGCGAATTGAGTGAGACTCGGCTCGTGACAAAAGACCGCGATGGTGAACCCATACGATTACAGTCCGGTGACACTGATAGTGGCCTGGAACATATCGAGGGCCGTCATGTCAACGGAGATATTGTCCGCCGACAACAAGCCAATGGAAAGGACTCTGGTGCCGCTTCGTTCTTCCCGACTGGCCGAAAGATCGAGGTCGACGGGAAAACGAACAAGTTGCCTGATAAGATGAACGGCAAAGACGTAAAAGAGCTGATATACGAAACGGTCGAAGAGGGGTCAAAAGATGCTGGGCGTGGAGATCGAATACAATATACACTAAAACCATCTGATCATGGACACGATTACGGTATTGAGCGCATGAAAGTGATCGTGAAAGATGATGGGTCGATTCATACCGCTTACCCGAAATCGGGTGGGTCAGTAGAAAAATGGTCTTTCCCTGCTGGTGATTGGGTATGACTAAGGTTTCGTTAGTGTTTGACTTCGACGAACGAGCGCATGATGCCTTTCAACAGGGTAATGTAGATATTTCGGTGGGTGCACGGCTGCAAGTCGATCAGACACATATTCTGGGAAGCTCTGATGCCTATACTAGGGATTTCATTGAACCCTATGTAATCGGCCTCCTCGAAGGCGCATTGGCCGCTCTCAATCAGGAGAGATATGTCTATGACTATTACATCGACGCGATGTATCTCGTGTTCGAACCAGCCGGCGATGGACGGACGAATCTCGCGTTCTGCTACAGCGAAGAGGCCGTCGAAAACCCCGACTACCGCGGGGAACAATCACCGAAACTCCCCGAGCCGGAAGCCGTCGCGCCGACGCAAGCGCTCGCCGAGGCCATTGCTGGCGCGGCCCAGACATATCTTGATACCATCCGTGAGTACGATCCCGATGCTGGTTCTGAGTACGTCGAACCGCTGTTAGATGAGTTGCGTGAGAGACTCGGCGGCACCGAGAAGTAGCTGATCGGTCCCCTCTTTTGACGAATTTCGCGACTGATTGCCCGTCCGCCAGCAGACGACTCAGCAGTTGCGCGAGATGGACTCGGATACCTGGAAGTGAATCAACGTCAACGGCAGGGCTGCACTGCTGCAACTCTCTGAGGCGACTACGACCGTACGAACGTCGCTTCGGGCCTAGAAACGCGGTGTTCTCTCTGATACTGCACTTCGACTCCTACAAACAGCTTGACCGGGCTGTCCGGAAAGTCGACGACCTCGACGGTACTCAGCAACGCCGGGCCAAGCACGCTCGCGACAAATTTGAGCAGGTGTTGGATAACCCAGATGACCACTGGCGTGGAACACGGGATGTCCAGATCGGGCTCATCGAGCGTGACTCGGGCCGAGTTACCAACGGTATCGAACGGATAGTCGCCTACCACAAGGAGCATGTCGAAGATATGCCACGCTGGCGGGAACTGCTTCCACTCTCGGCATCTGTGTACGTCCTTGTGGCACGAGACTACGGGCTAGAAATCGATATCGAGAGCGAGTACCTGCCCGACGCTATCCGACAGTACAGTATCGATGAGCGGATTACCCTTCCCCAGCCCGACTATCTAAAAGACCACCTTCGGGTGCCGGCTGGGTCCATCTCAGCGGAGTAGTATATATGCGCGAGCTCCTCAATGAGGAAACATATATTGTGCGGTTCGAAGGGATATCTGACGGGTACCGGGCAGAATTCAAACATCCGGAAATGTTAGAGAAAAAGAGCGAGGATGTCGCCCTATACGAGTTTTGCGATGTTCACTACACATTGTTACCGATGAAGGGGCGCCATCACAGCGCTCTGTATTCGATCGACCTTCGGTTGAGTGCAGAGCCGACTGACACACCAAATGAAATCGGCGGTACTGTTTCCACCGCCGAACTCCCTGTTGAAATACTTGATCGGGACAAGCATATCAAAGTTCGAGGCCGGGACGATAACGGGCTGCTCCTGGTCAGACACCTCCATTTTTCCTCGTGGTGGGACGGCCACGACGTCTCCGAATACGAGTATCTGACCATCGAACTCGAATATCTTCACCAGACACGGAGCGAACCCGACCCAGACCCTGAATATATCGAGGACTGCCGACAGTCGTTCCAGAAACAGATCGACCGCTTCGACGGGATTGCTGTCGACGATACTGCGTTCTAGCGGCCATCGAACTCTAAGCGGACGAACTAATCGATTGAAATTGGTGATTGCTTCGTGCTTTTCGATGCGTTGGTAATGTGTTAGCCACGAACGACGAGAGATCAGAGGCAGTTATCATATTATTCGGTAGGTTGAGGATGGACTCTTTACCGAGTCGCGCGGACTCGAGAGGACCGACCGACCATCTACGCACAGAAACAGTACCTCAAGGTGGCGGTCTGGGTACCACTCCTTCGATTCTCCGCTGAGTTTCCTGATACCGGAGATCTGCAGGCCATTGACGAAACTGGCTTCGACCGCCAATTGGCCAGTCACCACTACGCAAAACGGACAGATTACGCTTTCAGATCGGTCAAGCCGACAGAGTTGGTAGGCTTCGACACCAGCACTGTCTGGGATATTCACCGTTCGATGCAGCAGCCTCACGACGTCTAAATCAGACAGCAAGCACTCGCTTGGAATCTTAACCGATTACAGGCCGTTACCGCTGGTAAAGGATGTCACTGGCAACATGAGCGGGTTGTTGCTCCACATCTGAACAAGGCCGAGAATCCTACTCGTCGGCCTCCTCGTCGTCTTCCTCGGGCTGAATATCCCGAAGCCGACCACCGATCTCCTGCTCGTACTCTTCTAAGAGCTCGTAGAACTCTGCAATCGTCTCCTCAGCAGTCTCACCTTCCGCTGCAATCGTCATTCTGTCTTCGTCCCGTGTTTCGGTTCCTCGTTTCAGCCGGGCCTCCATACTACAGCCGACATCTGTTCGTTTGACCTTCTCAACTGAGTCTGGAGCCGTGTCTTGATCTTCGTCTGTTTCGTTTGACATGGTTCTTTTCAGGACGCTCTCACTGGAACGCCCCTCACCCGACTGGGGCACACAAAACAGTCGTCAATCGCTGCTCTCGAACGCATCCAGACTGGCCTGCTCGCTCGGGACGGATGTTGCAACTGGAGCTGTTCGATCCTCCGTGCTCGCAGCTCTCTGTTGCTCTGGATTAGGGTCGTTGCTGTCCTCAACCGTATTCTCGAAGGCGTCGGTCACCCACTCACGAAGTTCAGAGACTTCCTCGTCGTCTAGCTCGCGAACGCTGCCGCCCAACGCAGAGTACGAGGTCTGCCACGCTCGCTGGAACTCAACAGTCAGTGAGTCGCCCTGAATGATATAGGCGTCCAGATTCAGGAAACAGCAGTTCAATGCTGTCATCCGGGCACACAGCGGGTCCTTGTCCTGCCCGAACAGGAGCGCGTCTGGCTGCTTTCGGCCGGCGACTAGTAGCATCCGACTGTTCCCACAGGCCGGGTCAAGAACCGTCTGCCGGTCATCGGTATCATTTTTATCTACAACGCCGGCGATCTCGGCCATCGTCTCGCAGACATTGTGTGGCGTGAAGTGCTGGCCGAAGGCATCGCTCGACATCCCGTATTCCTCATAGACAGCGCCCAGAACGTCCGCGTCGGTGGCTGCCATTCGCTCTTGGAGGTGACCGAACGCTTTCGAGAAGAGGTCGACTGACCGTTGTCCCTCGGGATGGTCCATATCGCCGCGCTCGCGGTAGTCGTCGACGATCTCCAGATATGGGTCGTCCCGGCGTTGCAGTGCGAACAGCATGAGATTAACCCAATCTCGGAAGACCGTGTGGGCGCTGTGCCCTCGTTGACGGATCTGCTCAAGCGTTTCAACAATCTCGTCGACGTCGATCTGTGGCGAAGCCATGCTCTCTCGGCCACCAGAGAGTCACAAAATCTGGCCTGCCAGTTATCGTCACTACAGTAGCTCTCGCTGAGTGATCTGGTCAATGCATGAGATTGATGAATCGATTAACACAGGAGTTTGACTCAGCAAATAGAATAGATTGTTCCCGGTGACCCGTCTTCTTCAATAATCACATGTGCACTTCCGTAACAGGTGCTCGTGGTTATATTTACCTGCCCGGTTTCGTTTCGTGCCATCCATCGGACTTCGAAGGTTTCGATACCGTCAGGTGACGAACTATTGGTATTGTAGACCTCTCGCTCCTCGCCCGCATCGAGCACATAACTCCGGTCGTGAACTGTCTCATTCGACGCCTGTCTCACGACGGTAATCTCGAAGGTTGCACTCTCGTTCCAGTTGTTTTCAAGATAGAGAGAGTGGTCAGGGGACGGTGGATTCGAAGCAGGGACTCCAACGCACCCCGCGACAAGTAGTGACAATACAAGGACACAGGTTACATTTTGCACTTGCTTGTCCATACTCTGGCTACATCGTGGTTGCCATATGTGGTTTCTGCTAAATTCGCAGGCTTACTGAGCGGTCGTTTCAATCGCGTTCATGAGCAAAGAAACTGTTTCCACAGCGGCTACGGCGAGTCGTACAGGTCTTCAACCGAGCGTCGGTAGTAGTCCTGACTGGAGTCTGGAACTGGGTCAGCCTCCTCCGGGTCCTTCGCGATGATGCTGGCGAACCGCTTGGGCGGCTTCCAACTATCGTCAATTTCGCGGGCTTCGGACTCTTTGACGAGTGCGTACTCACCGTCGGCGGTAACGTACAGGACACGAATCCCCGGCTTCTCGCTCAGCGGACCCCTGAGCAGTTTCCCCGTTCGTGTATTGACCAGCCATTCAAGTAAGAGCCCAGCCCGACACTGGATTGCATACAGTTGCACCTCGTCTTCTTCGGGAGATTCTGTGCGACCCTTGTCGGCCCACGATTGGGGCAATGACCGGTTATCAGTCTCATCTTTCCAGCGCCATTTTAGCTTTTTCTGACCGCGATTGCGACGTCGGTATTTACTGCTCATTATTGGATTCTCTCAGCCACTAGAGAAACGCAAAATTCGCTTTTCGTAGCCTCTAGAACAACTTTTTTGCTGTTTGAGAATTTAATGATTAGTACGAGGACTCACTATGAAAACAGCCGAGTCCCCCACCACGACTAGCGAGGGTTCGCCACCAGACCAGTGGATATCCCGCCAGCCCAGCGGGGCCCGTGATCTCGACTTCCAGCAGATTCGAGAGCGCCAGTCAGCGACGTGGAACACCGCCCTCGATGCTGATGTCGACGTGACAAAGGGTAGTCGCCCGGATCTGTTTCTCGTCTCCGTCGACGACGACTGTCCCGTGAATTGCTCGCTGGCTGAGCATCCCAACGGGACCCACGCTGGCTGGTGCAGCTGCGAGGCCTTCCAGACGACCACCGTCTGTCCACATCTCTGTGTCCTTCGTCAGTACGCTGCTCTCGGTGATCTCGCCCTTCCGGAACGAATAAGCGATAGTCAGTCGTCGTCTGCTGTGTAAGCACCACTCCGGTGTTCGATTCTGTGGACTTCAAGTACCGAAGCATCGTGTGCGAGTACACACGCAAGACGGTACGTACCAACCCGAAGCTTCCAGAACGGCCCGCCAGTCAGTGGCTCTAGGAAATCCTTTGGCTCCCGCCATGTTGAGTCAACAACCTCATCAAGTTTTGAAACGATTCGGTCCTGAACGTGCGTATCAAGATCACTGAACTGCCCAGTGGCACGCTCAGTGAACTTCCACGTCCACTCCTCGTCACTCGTCATTACCGTCTTGATTCATCATGGCACGGACTTCCTCACGCGAAACCAGTTCAGCATCACCCACGCGGAGATCGTGCTCGCTCGCGGCGATCTGTTTCCACCCACTCCGACTAAATTCGGGATGTTTCACTGCATCCCGAGCGACGTGGCGAAGGAACTCGCTCCGTGAGTTGAACCCCTCTTCTTGCCACGTCGCATCGATATCCTCAAGAAAGGATTTGCTCAATCGGAGGTTTATTTGTACCATCTCTGGACCACCGTTTCCAGTATCGCTATCTGCATCAGACATATACACATGCTATACGCTGGTGTAGTATAATTCTTCACCTATTGTGCGGAGCATGAGTACTCTGCCGAATAGTGTATCGTCATCAGTCGCTGCTCACCGTAACATCAGTCAGTGGTCGGACATCAACACGCCCAGTCCGGTCGTGGTCAAGACACTGGCACAGTCGCCTCCGAACCGTCGCTTGCGAACACGGTTCCACAGCAACGCCTACTCGTGGATCGTCCCGAATCTGAACATACTCCGCGTCGACGTCCAGTTGCGTGTGCTTGACCCGACACCAGATTGTCTTCTCCCATTCCTGCCCTAGATCGGTCACATATCGAGCAGCCAGCGCTTCGTGGTGAAGCTCGACGAGAACTCGTTCGACAAACGATACGACCTTCGTTGGCGACCGTAGCGCCGGGACCGACCCAAGAGCAGTCTCGGAGTCGTGCTGTGCCGCCGATTCGGGAGTATCAGTTACAGACATACGTTCTCTCTCAGGACGCGCTTTCTGCCCGCCCTGCACCCAATCGGGGCACACAAAACAGCCCGTCACGACGCCTCAGTCAACGATGTGTTCCTCGATCCGCTGGAACCACTGGCGGATCGTCTCTGGGTGCACATCCAGCGGCTCGCTGATCGTCGCCTGTGTGAGTCGGATGTCTGACTCCCGACCAGCAAGATACAGAGCGCCGGCGGCAACGCCATCCGGTCGCCCGTTGACCTCAGCGGACTCGGTTGCCCGCTCTACCAGTTCGAGTGCCTGCTGTCGAACCTCCGGCGCAACATCAAGCGGAAGGTCCGAGCAAATCCGTGCCACCCAGTCCACCGGGAGCGATACCGGAATCGAGAGTTCGAGTTCCACGAGGAACGTCCGGTAGCAGTTCCATATACGTGAGTCAGAACACCGAGCAACGTCAGCGACCGTCTCCATCGTCACGAGCCCGTTGCATCGGCAGGCAGCGTACACAGCGGCCGCTGCACCGCCTTCAATCGACCGTCCGATTAGCAGGTCCGCATCCTGTGCCTCACGGAAGAGCGTGGATGCCCGCTCTTTCACCGACCGACTCTCAGACAACGCACTCGCAATCCGTCGGACTTCACCGAGCCCGTGAGCAAGGTTCCGGTCGCGCTTGCTGGAGTACTTTGACCGACCGTGGAGCCGACGCTGGCGAGCAAGCCGTCGACGCCGTCTCGGAGAGATATCTGAGCTCTCAACAGAGCCGATGTTCGTCGACAGGCCTCGGTCGTGGCGAGTGGGCGTCCGGGGAGCACCCGTTCGCTTCTGTTCCTCCCGATTGTACGTTCGCCACTCCGGCCCGTGGTCGATTTGGTCTGCTTCGGTCACCAGGCCACAGCTCTCGCAGTGCGTTTCCCGTCCGCTGCTATCAAGCGTGCCGCCACACTCGGGACAGCCCTGTGCAACTGCAAACAGCTCTGTCTGGACAGTTTGTGAAGACATTGAGAAGATATCTCTCAGCCGACTGGAGGGTCAGAAAACACGCTGCGTCGCCCGGTCAGGCGTCGGGCAGTTTCCCATCCGGGCGCGGGACTCGCTTGGCTTCGATCTCGATCTCGACCCGGCGACGGTGCTTGCATCGCTCGGCGGTATCGGGACAACTGCAGGTCTCCTCAAGCACGTCAACCTCGTACCGGCTCTCTGACGCCGAGTGGACCTCGTAGCGACCGGGCTTTGCGAGAAAGGAGACATCTATATCTTCCCGTTTCGCTCGCTTCGTGCGTGGCTCGTCCTCAGAAGTGACGGCCAAGGGGTCCTCCGTGGGGTCTGTGACGCCACCGTCATTGAACCGCACCTGCATGACCCCACCGTCAGCGACCGCTTTTGATGATTCGCCGTCGACGTGCATACCGAACTGGTCGTCGAGAGCGTCGTCGTCCACCCATTGCGGGATGGGTTGCTCGCCGGTCGCGAAGGCGACTCGCTTCTCGTGCTTGCACTCCTTTTCGGGGTTGTACTGCTTCCACGGACACTCGCAACTCCCTGTTCGAGTGTCGTAGAGGTACTCTGAACCCGAACTAGAGTTGACCAAGAAGAGGTCGTCGGCGTTTCGTGCCCGACCAACCGAGTCCATCACAGTCATCACTTCGGTCAACGCCGAAACAGTGCGGCTGTTCGGGCTGGCCTCTGCAATCTCACTCTCGTCGATGCTGCCGGCGTCGCTACTGGATTCTGTGGTAGCCATGAATGACAGGCGGCACGCCCTCTCTGGGACGCCCCTCACCCTGCTGGGGCGCAGAAAATCCACCTAATGCACCGTCAGACCATCCCAGAAGGCCGTCTCGTGGTGCAAATGAACGTTATGAGGGACTTGCGTGCATCGGCTTTGTCGTCACATTCCCATACCGTGTTTGGGCCACCGAATACCCAGCTGTCAAGCTCGTCAGAGTACCGCATACCGACTGTCTTGCCATTGAGGTCATTCTTGAAGGCCAACGGGTCGGTGCTGACAAGTGTCCAGTCTAGCATCGGTCGGTCAGCTCCTCGTGGGCGTCGAGATTGACCACTGGAATGACGCCCTCAATCTCCTCTTTGTCGTACTCTTCACAGATGAGGCCAAAGATATCGTTCGCGAGAGCAGCAGGCTCGTCTTGCTCGATGTCAGCCGGTCCGATACCCTCGACAATCATGAACAGGCGGTCGTCACTCATTGTCGACCTCCTCGACGAGTAGTGTCGTTTCGGTCAATGGATCGCGGGAGGTCGACAGGTTCTCGGAAGTTTCCAGCGTTTCCTCGACTAACTCGACCAGTGCCCTCGGGGCATCGCCAAAGTGAACGATGGCGTCGGGGTCGGGATAACTGTCGTATTGCTGTGCAGTCGTCTCGTCTGTCTTGTTCTTACTCATAATCGGTATGTAGAGCGCCCTCAGTGGGACGCCCCTCACCCGACTGGGGCACAGAAATCACGCGACAGTGTTTCTGGAGTTTCCGCTCAACCGGACAAGTACCGTAGATGTCCTTGTAGTAGCAGCGGAGAAAGTCACTCATCAGCTCTGGAGGGGTCTCTTGTTCGTCCCGTCTACGCCGGAGCGACCACGTCGAACTCTTCGAGAACTTTGAAGCAGAGGGACTCAAACAACGCTAACCTCAGCTCCCACGCCATTGAAGAACAACTCTGCCGAAAGATTATCTTGCAGGATCGATGGCCCATTCCACCTCAGTGTTCACCTACCCTTTGTGTGGTGATTATTCTATGCCACCCACAGCATCTCCCAGTTAGTCCGTCGTCACTCCAGCACTTACAGTCTCTGACTGGGCCTGTTGTTCCTGTACATCAAACTGAGCGACGAGAGAGAGCAGTCGCTCTGCACTGTCTGACAGCGAGTCCGCACTGGTCGCGATTTCCTGAATTGTCGCAGTCTGTTCCTCCGTCGCTGCCGACACTTCCTGTGCCTGTTCGGCTGTCTGGTCGCTAATTGAGGTTACCTCGTCCAGCATCGTGACGACTTTCTGTCCGGAATCAGCTTGTTGATCGGTGGCTTGGCTGACCGACTGGATCGCGCTGCTGGCCTCCTCAACTTCAGTGACAATTCTGTTCAGTGCGGTGGCTGTCTCATCAATCGTCTCCCGGGTTTCCTCAACTTCCGACTGAGTGTCATAGATGTCGTTGGCGACACTTTCTGTCGAGTCTTCAATACCCTCAATGAGCGTCTCAACTTCCTGGGTTGCCTCAGCAGTCTCACCGGCCAGCGATTTGATTTCGGACGCCACAACAGCAAATCCTTCACCCGCCTCGCCGGCACGTGCGGCCTCAATCGACGCGTTGAGCGCGAGCATATTCGTCTGTTCCGCGATGTCGTTTATTAGGTTCACAACCTCCTCGATTCGTTCAACAGCGTTCTGGAGGTCGGCTACCTCCGAAACGGTTTCATCAGTTCGAGCTTCGAGCTTGGCCATCTTTTCGACAGCCGTCCCGGCCGCTTCTTCGCCCTCTTGGCCCAGTTCTGCGGCCTGCTGTGACTGGGTGGCGACTTCTTCTGACGAGGAGGCTATCTCCTCAATTGTCGCCGATAGGTCACTCATCTCGCTACTCGCTTCGTTGATTTTCTCGCTCTGTGTTTCCGTTCCAGCAGAAATCTCTTCAGTGCTCTCAGCGACTTCTGCACTGGCGGACCGAATATCCGAAGCGCCGCCTGTGACTTCTGTGCTTTCCGTGTCAACCTGCTGTGCAAAGGATTGAATCTCGGCGATAACGGTTTGGAGTTCGTCCATCATCGAGTTGAACCCAGACCCAATTCTCGCCATCGCATCGTTCTGGCTGTCCGCATTTACCCGGACGGTAAGATCTCCGGCCGCTGCTCGTTCCATCGCCTGGCCGTAGGACGTGGCAGTCGATTCCAGATCTGCGGTCAACTGCTCAAGCTCTGCCTCACGTTCTTCGATCTCTGCGCGCGCCTCTTCAGATTCACGTTGCGCGTCTTTTGCCTGTTTGCGCTGTTTGTTCGCCTTCTGTTTCGCTTGCTCTGCCTCCTGTCGTTTCGTCTCTGCTTCATCGACCAATTCTCGCATTTCTGTGACCAGCGAGAGGGTCGCTGTGCCCCCAATTGCAAAGACAGCAACGGTGGATGTCATCAACGGCCCTGTCGCGAGGTTGAATACTTCCTCGTAGATGCCAGCCTTCTCTAACATGAGGCTGAACGTCCAGACGGCGCCGAGCGTGGATGCAAAGCTGAACGTCAGCCAGAAGGCCGATTCGGCCTCAGTGTCCCGATAATTGAGCCAGCCGAGCGCCGTCGCAGCAATAAAGCCGAGCGCGCCCAGACCATCGAAGACAGGTGTAATTCCGACCATTGTTAGCTCTCCGTCTTAATCCGGTTCTCACGACGAAGATAGGCGGCCAGGAAGAAGGTAAGCCCAGCAACACCGATTCCAACGCCGTGCTCAACAAAATTCAGTACCTCACCGAGGACGACCGCTTCGAGGTTCGTTGCGACCATGCCGACCACAAGAAGGACGTACCCGGCGGTGAACCACCGAGTCTCCTCCCGGTACTGTGAGAGAACAGGTACTAAACCGATTATTGCAACGAGCAGACCTACAACTTCCAGTGTTCCGAATGGGCCAATACCGACCATGTTTGGTCAGGGGATTTCATTTTAAAAAGTCTCCCGCCCATAGCATCAAAATCGATAATAATGGCAGAATTAAAGAGATATATTTTATTTATTCATACACGACAACTACATCAAATAAGTGGCCGTGTTGATGTGAAGCATACATTACCGCTTTGCTATCCTAAGCAACTGTGAAAATGTTGTATTAGATATCTATCATCGTGTTTTTGTCATAGCCTAAACTTCTCACAGCTACCTCACGGCACATAGGCGCCATACGTTGGTCACCACTGGGAGTGGCAGGTTTGCAGCCCAGTCAGAATGACAGGTCGAAGGTGTCATAGAACGGTTGATATGATTTTGTGTTACTGGATGAGAGGGGGTGGCTGTTGCTACCCCTGAGTAGCGGCGATAATGTCAATCTCTCAGTTAGCGGTTTTCAGGGAGCTACTGAACTGTGCGAGTAGTTCTATGACACCCTATTGTTTTCACTCATACTTGATATGCAGAGCGCCCTTCGTGGGACGCCCCTCACCCCACTGGGGCACAGAAATTACGCGACGGCTTTCTTATCAGCATCCGATTCATCGCGACGGACTTCGCGTGCCCGCAGTCGAAGGCGAGACTGGACTGGCGTCCGGCTCTCGTGCTGGTTCTCGTAGGCAAGATACTGCTGGATCGTCTCGATGGAGTGCATACAATTGATGCCGGCGACGATTGGCTGGAGGTGGTCGGCGTCTAACAGCCGTTCAGGAGGGAGTTTGTCGAGAATTGGGTCGCTCATGTGTCCCCTCCCCGGAAATCATCGAGCGTTGTCCTG